>CAZAZI010000045.1:4137-8935 GCA_964489575.1 uncultured Oscillospiraceae bacterium
GAGAGCGTCAGTGAGCGCCATCTTGTAAGCCTCGTCGTTGACATAGACACCGTTACGCTCCGAGCTGACCACGGCGGAACCTCCGGTTCCCGGTATCGGATCAGACCAGTGGTCTTCAACCTTGACGAAGAGATTGATGTTACAGAACACCTTTGTCTCGTTCCCGTAGGTTTCAGCCCATTGCTTCACGATTTCGTATTTCCATCCGAAGCCGCAGGTCCCGAACGCTTCAGTCATCATCTGTATTCTCCACATCGGGTTGATGTCACTCATGCCTTTCAGACGTCCTGCCTGTATGTTCTTGAGTGCCTCCTGCGGCACTTTGCGGAGTCTGTTGTAAAGTTTCATTGCGGACGTTTCATCCTTCTGTTCCTGCTGCGCCGCCAGTTCAGCCTGTTCTGTCTGTTTTTCTTTTTTAGTTGCCATTGTTTCTTTTCTCCAATATTCTGTTAATCATGTTCCTCGCATCGGGAGAAGACACCGCTTTCACCAGGTCAAGGACCTGGCAGAGCTCGCTGTCTTCCATTTTGAGGATTATCTGTATTATGTTCCTTTCACGCTGCGTCATATCAGAGGACCGTGACGATTTTGGTTTCAATTATCGCTTCGACCGAGAAGTCAACCTGCGTCTCCCTCATTGCCTCGTCGAAGTTCGTCTGTGCGTTTCTCGTGGAAGTTCCCATGACGAGGAAACACATCGTCTGTTTCCTGTCCTTTCCTGTGCGTTCGTCGGGTGCGACAATGTTTATCTTCACCCTGTAGTATTTCATGTCTTCGTCACTCTGCACGGAGAATATCTCCGAGAACTGCGCCCTGCTGATGTCGGCCATCTCGACGTCGTGGAACCCGTCCATTTCTCCGAGAACCTTTGCTTCGGCCTCTGCGAAGCTCTGTGCGTCGATTACATAAGGCTCTTTTACTTTCTTTGCTTCCACGTTCTCGTATGCCACTGTGCAGACGAAGAACGTTCCTGTCTTTCTTGTGATTTTTTCCATTTTGTCTTGTTTTTAAAAGTTCATTCATATCTCCACTCCCATTTCGGGCACTTCTCGCCGCATTTCTCGTCAGGGGTGGGACAATTGCCCACATTGTGCGGTTCATCGCGCCACAGACAATCGTAGCAGCCTCTACGGCGATATTTCATAGCAAGTCCTCCTTGTATGCCCACTTCCAGGCGTTGATGTTCTTGATTTTGGCGTTCCATGGCTCCACGCCGTTGAATGTCGCGTGTACGAAGCGCCGTCTTACCTTCGTGACAATCACGATGCCCTTTTCCGGATGTTCCGGCAGCTCATCGGCAGGATGCCAAGCCGCCTTTGACCTTCCTTCAGCCCCTTTCATGTATGCGAGCACTGCGCATTGCCTTGCGGTGCGCTGCCCGTCGTCTATCCTGTCGGCGAAAGCCTCCGCCATTTCCCTTGTCTTGTCTTCCATGTCAGTCAGTGGTTTTACATTCGTCTTTCATTTTTTTTCGTTCGAGATATTCCCGATAGCTCACGGCGTTGAGACTGTCCCTGCGCATCTTCTCGTCGAGCGCCTTCTGTTCCTTCTCGTGGAAGGCGTCGTTGCGTTCGTACAGGAACTCCCGGAGAGAGCGCATTATCGCCATCGGGTCTACCGTGCCGTAGAGTTTCTCGTATCTGCCGGTCTTGAACCGGTGGCAGAAGAGCATTATCTCCGCCATGTTGAGGAAATACTTGTCAGAGATTATGAGCTGCACCAGTTCACGCAGCTGCATATCGTTTATCTTATCTCTCGCCCCGCTGAACTCCGAGAGGTTTACCAGCTGTGCCGTGAGCCATCCTCTTGTGAGCCCTTCTCCGTAGAGCCGTGTCACCTGTGCGAGTGTGGGTGCGTTGGAGAAATGGCATCTAAAAGGGTTCGATGCTATCTGTGCCTGGCGTGTCACGTGGAAAGTCGCCAGCAGTTCCGAGCCTGTTGGCCAGCGCCCGAGGATCGCTTGCAGCGTCTTCGAGACCTTCTCTGATGATTTCGGCGTAACCTTCAAGACGCCGTTGTCTTTCCGCCTCCCGCTGTTCGTCACGGCAGGCATATCCGTTGTTCTGTCCTGTTGCATAGCTTTGCTGTTTATTGTTGTCATATTTCCCCTCAAGTATATCCACGAAGCGGTTCTCCTGGAATATCCAGTTGAAGTCGGCCACCCAGTTGCGGTTGTTGTGTCCGTTGAGGAAGTCGGAAGCCGCCGCCTTGTCGATGGCGGTCTGGATGCTCTGTTTCCCGTGCATACGCGCGCGCGCCGAAACTGCCCTTTTTCTGACGTCGGTCATTGTCTTTACGGGACGTATGGCCTGTCCCTTCATCTTGGAGTTGAAATAGAGCCGGAGCATGTCGAAGTCGATGTCTTCTTTGCTTGGTTTCTTCTCGTTTTCTTCCGAAAAAAGAACTTCTTTTTTACCAACATTTATGTTGGTTTTTTCTTGAATTATATTATCTACAGATAAGTCTTGTATATTATCCTGTATATTATTATCATCCTGGATAGTATAATTCCCATTATCTATATTTACATCTTTAATAAATATATTATCATTATTGTGTGATTCTTTTTCTTTGAACCTATTTTCAGAATTAGGTTTTTCAGAACCTATTTTTGAAATTAGGTTTTTTGTATGTTTTCTGCCGTTTTCCGCCGATGTATATTTCCTTCTGTCTTCGGTTTTTGCGTCCATTGTGAGAGCCGTAAAAACGATGTCTGAAAGAGGGTCTGAAAACGTTATATCTTGCTGACCTTCAAGGAATTGCGTTATTGCAAGAAGTATGTCTCCGAGGTGTTCTTCAGGTACTTTCCTCAAGAGGCTTGCGTGTTGGGATGTCAGGGTTATTTTTCTCATATGCTAATTTAGCATTTTAGGTTCTGAAAAACCTAATATCCTAATTTAGGTTATTAGCTTTTTTCCGAAAAAAAGATTTTTCATCCGTTGTGCGAAGGACTGCTGTTCGGGAGGTTTTTTCATGTCTTCCGTGACCTGTCTTTCCGCTTCCTTGCGTTGTATTTTCTCAAGGAACTGGACTTTCTTTTTCAGCTTTGAGTTCTCGCTTTGGAAATCCCTGCGGCATCTCTCTGCGAGATCCCTTTCCTTCTGGAGTTGGATGTTCTCCTCTCTGAGCTCCTGTACGAGGCTTCTGAGTTGGTCGTATGACCGTATGATGGGTAGCATCTGCCTCTCGAAAGGGATGTCATTGTTGTTCTTGAATTTCTTCATGTGATGCGGTTTTAAGAAAGCAAGCCGTCCGGCCCTACACGGCTCTGCTATTCGGCTGCCATGTGGATGCACCGGAGGCTTGCGGGTATATATACTATGAGTTCAGTTGCATTCTATCAGTACAACTGTGTGCTGTCCGCGATTCAGAACAGCGTGGGTTGCGCTTGCTCCAACTTGATGCGCTTGCAAGCCTTTTTGTAGTATTCCTCGTTTATCTCAAAGGTATTTCCATCTATAGCCGCAAGAGGTTTTGCATTTACCGTTAAGGCATCGTGATATTGCTTGAATTGATACACAAAAGTAACTTGCTGCCTTTGTTATGCTTTCAAAGGTGTATTGCTCGTTTTCTTGAAATGCGCATATCTTCTTCTGATGCTTTTGTGATATACGCTTTCTATTCCCATTATAAGAGAGATTATATGCAGCATTACACCATTCAAGATTATCTACGTTATTATTCCTTTTATTTTCATCCTTATGATTTACCAGTAAGCCTTCTCCATTACCAAGAAATGCGCTCGCTACAAGTCTATGCACACGTAGTTGCTTACCTTGTAGAGTAACAAACAGATATCCTTTACTGTCAACACACGGTGTCAATACCTTTTCTTTGCCAGTTCTATTGAATGAAAGACTCTTAACATTTCCTTTTGTAGAAACCATATACCCTTTGTGGTTTTCTATTTCTTTCCAAACTTCTACCATACTTAAAATAATGTCTGTTGTGATAATTCGTTCCTAATTCTCTCCATGCTTTTTCGCCAATACTCTTCTGATTTCTCGAAACCGATGAAGTTGCGCTTGGTCTGTATGCAGCCTACCTGCGTTGTTCCCACTCCCGAAAACGGGTCTAAGACAATATCATCTTCGTTACTGCTTGCCATTATCAACCTACGGATTAGTTTTAACGGCTTTTGAGTGGGATGTATATGCTTTTCTTCATAAAAGTCAATATCAGACCACACGTCTGTGACCCCTATTTGCGGATTGAACGTCTGAGCGACTTTTTCATACGTATAATCAAAGGATAGTACACGGGAAAGTTTGTCCCAGAGTTCCTTCGTAGGGAATTGCTCGCATACGTTATTGCCGGTGTAAATACTCCACATGCCACCGCCGTTAGACTTAACACCCAACGCTTCATTGATTTTTTTTGCAGTCAGTCCTAATGTTTCTTGTCGTTCTTTGAGGAATGGCTTTACAAACTTCTTGTTGTCTTTGATTATAAAGAGTACGCTTTCCGTCACGTTAGGAAACATCTTGTATTTTCGTGTAGCCCTTCCACTTACGGCACGCATACCTTTATCAATAACAATTTGCTGTCTTAATTCAAGTCCAAGTGATTCAAGGTAAGGAATGAGCAAAACTAAGGTTCTGAAATAGCCAAAGCAGTAGAAAGTCCCTCCTATACGCAAAACTCGCGCCACCTCCTTCATCCATTTAACGCACCATTCCACATAATCGCTCTCAGTTCTCCATTGATAATCCCATTGCTCGTTAATTACTTTCCAGTAAGGAGGATCTGCAACCGCAAGGTCGATTGAATTATCTTGAATACGTTTCATTCCCTCCAG
>CAZAZI010000046.1:0-8922 GCA_964489575.1 uncultured Oscillospiraceae bacterium
ACCCAATCCGCGTTTCCCACCAGCGCGATAATTTCCTGCTTGCGCGCTTCCGAGCCGCCATCTACCAGCAGCACGTACATCCGCTTGTTGGCGTTATCCCAATACATGCCGCCCACATCCGGGGCGTTTTCATAATTTTCACCCCACGCGGCCTTGAGCGCGTCGGCCACATATCTGGCATACTCCGGAGGAGGCTCGAGTGCTGTGCCGCCCTGATTCGCAAGGGCCTGGCGGGCAAGAGCAGGATAGACAGCATCAGGCAGATAAGTAGCTTCTTCATAATTGTTATCCCCCCGTTCTTTTTACAATGCCCTGCATGAGCGCCACGGTATCCGGCAGGCTTAGCCACGATGTGTCCGCATTCACCCAAACGTCCTCTGTGAGCCACAGGGTCCAGCTTATGCTATATAAACAGTTACTATCCTGGCCCACCTTTATGGTGCATCGGCCCATGCCGGGCGGCAATCCATCACCGTCATACGGTCTATCGTCTTGCGCATGGTACAGATTGAACGTTAGGGCTGCTTCTCCATCCTTATCATACAGCCAGGCCATGGCTACGCCCTCATCCGCTATCTCTATCGTGTAATCCGCTGGCAGCCAGGTGAATTCCATTTCTGAAAGGCTGCCAATCCCAACCAGATTGGGAAGCGCAAAGTCACCCAGGGTTACGGGCACAAGGCCGCCATCCGTTTTGGGCACGCCTACAATGCCCGGCGGCGTTTCCGGCTGGCCCTCGGTTTCAGTCATGGCGGGCAGGCCGATATGGGGAGGAACCGTAACAACGGGCTCCGGCATGCCATCCGTTTTGGGTATGCTTATGGCCGGATCACCATCTAAGCGGGGCGCGCCGTAGAAGACGGCAGGTTCCGCCGGCGTTGCCATCCGCCCGCCCAGCATGCCGCCCAGGAACCCCAGGGCCAGCATGGCCGCCCCGGCCGCCAGTTGGCGGAAGGTTCGGCGCAGGCGCTTATCCCTTTCCCGACGGCGGCAAAGAGCCTCCCACACGGACTGGGTGGGCAGGGCTTCGGCTTGTTCTTTTGCGGCTGCAAGGAGCAGCCGATCCATCTCATCCATGCAACTCGCCTCCCTCCTGCAACGCCTTGTAGAGCAGGGCTTTGCCCCGCCGAAGTTGGGAACGGAGGGTGCTTTCCGGCACCCCCAGCACTTGTGCGATCTCCTTTTGCGGCATCTCGGCAAAATAATATAGCACGATGGGCCTGCGGTAGGTATCCGGCAAGCCCTCCACCAGCCCAAAAACTTGGTTCCGGGCCTCCCGGCGTTCCAAGGCGGCCTCCGGCAGCGGCCCCGGATCAGGCAGGTCTTCCAGCGCATCCGCCCAAACGGGCTCGCGCCGGATGCGGCGCAGCTCGTCTATGCAGGCATTGCGGGCCGCCCGGTAAAGCCAGAGCCGCTGCTGGCCTTCTTCCAGACGCAGCACCGTACTTTCATGGCGCAGGGCGCACAAAAAAACGGTCTGGGCCGCGTCCCGCGCGGCTTCCCCATCCTTTAGAATGGCGTATGCCGTCCAATACACCTCGCCAAAGCGCTCGCGGTATATGCCTTCAAAATCCGGCAAAGCGTCACCTCCCCCAAGGCATCCTACTCATATAGACGAAAGGAACGGCAAAATGTTGCGCGTTCCTTACAGAATCCACCAGTTCTACCAGAGCCGCGTCTGCTCCTCGCGCATCTCCAGCGCACGCATCCATTGGAAGATGGCCTCGTTGCCCTGCCAAAGGCCCAGGCGGGCGCACTCGGCCTTGAATAGGCGCGTCAGTTCCCCCCTCCCGCTCGCTCATGCAAATGTAGGCGGCGCCGAAGCGGCGGCCGAAATACAGCACGCCTTTAACGCCCGCCTCTTTGCAACAGGCTAAAATGCCCCGGATGTTCTCCGGGGTATCGTTGAGATAAGGCAGAAAGGGCGTAAGCCAAACCACCGTGGGAATGCCGCGCCCGCGCAGGGCGCAAAGGGCCTCCATGCGCTCTTTTGTCGTGCTCACATTAGGCTCGACTTGGCGGCAAAGGCCCTCGTCAAAGGTGGTGAGGGTCATTTGAACGACGCACTTGGCCTTTTGGTTAATGGAGGCGAAGAGGTCGATATCCCGAAGAAGGCCGGCGGATTTCGTTTGCAGCGCCAGGCCGAACCCGTGTTTCTCGATGATCTCCAGGCAGCGCCGGGTCAAAAGCAGCTCCGCTTCGCCCGGCCAATAGGGGTCGCTCATGGCCCCGGTCGCTATCATGCAGCGCCGCTTTTTGCGCCGTAGGGCGGCTTCCAGCAAAGCCGGGGCATTGGCCTTGGCCTCCACATCTTCAAAGGCGTGCCGCATGCCGTAGCAAAGGCTGCGGGAATCGCAATAGATGCATCCATGTGTGCAGCCCCGGTAGAGGTTCATGCCGTTTTGCGCGCTGAGCAGGGCCTTAGCCTCGGCCAGATGCATGGAGGCTATCCCTCCCGCAGGCTGCGTATCTTGCGGCCGCACTTGTGCACCACGCCGGCAAGCGCCACCACAAAAACCAGGATCAGGCCGGCAAAGAACCAGAACACGGGCTCCCCCGTGATCAGCAGCCCATTGATCTCCACGATCAGGCAGATGGCCTCCAAAACCAGGGCCCCCACGAAAAAGCGGCGAATGCGGCTATAATGGGCGATTTTGGAATCCGTATCCGAATAGAGCTCAAAAGCCCCTTCGGTGGCTTTGCGCCGCAGGTAGCACCAGCGGTACCATTGCGCCACCGGCTCCACGCCCATTTCCCGCATAAATGCCTTATATTGCTCCTGCTCCTGAAAGCTATTGGCCATCAGATCGATGCGGTAGGTATATTCCCCGGGTTCGCAGGGCGCAAAGGTATAAACGCCCAGAAAGAAGTTCTGGAAAGCCCAGCCCTTGGCGCACATGCTTTGCAGCCAGGCTTCCTCTTCGTCTTTATCGTAGTATAGTTTAAATTTGCGCATGGTGTTCCCTCCCGTCGCTTTTCAAATATGCCCGCGCGTTTTGCGCCAGCTCTTCCAGCCGCGCGGCCTCCTGCCTCAGCGCCTGCGTGCCGGCGGCCGTGCGCAGGTATTCCTTCTTTTTGCGGGCGTCCGTTTCCTCGCTGTAAAGGCTGATCCAGCCCTTTTCCAGCAGCGTGTTGACGGCCCCATAAAGCGTGCCCGGCCCCAGGACGACGCGGCCGCCCGTTATGGCCGATACCTGCTGGATCACGCCATAGCCGTGGTTTGGCTCCCCCAGGGATAAAAGGATATAGAACAGCGCCTCCGTCAGAGGCATGGGTTTCTCCATTATATTTCACCTCACGATATATCGCCTTGCGATGCATAGAATATATCATGCGGCGATATATCCGTCAAGAGGATTTTGAGCTTTCCAAAAAAATAGCGCGGCGCATTTTCGATGCGCCGCGCAGCCGGTTGCATAGGCTTTTACAGCATGCTGGAAAGCACCGCCGCCTTGGTGACGATCCCTCTTATTGCGCCGCTTTCATCCACCACGGCGATGGGCACGCGGGCCTCGGCCGCGATGGGCAGCACGTCGCTGACCAGGGTATCCTCGGGCACGGTAGAGATATCCGCCTGGAGCACATCGCTAATAGCCAACCCCTCGCGATGGGCGCGGATGGCCTCGTCGATGGTGAGGATTCCCTTGAGGCGCATGCCCTGGCCCCGCACATAAACGCTGGAAACGCCGTTTGTACGCATCTCGCGGATGGCGTGGGTAAGGCTATCCGTAAGGCGCACGAGGCAAGCGGGCTTGAGCATGATATCGCGCACGCTGAGCACGCGGGTCTTATCCGCGCTGTCGATAAAGGTGCGCACATAATCGTTGGCCGGGTGCTGGCTCATGGCCGCCGGGGTGTCGACCTGCTCCAAGCGGCCATCCCGCATGATGGCCACCGTATCCCCCAGCTTGAAGGCTTCGTTGATATCGTGGGTGATGAAGATGATGGTTTTGTTGAGCTTTTTTTGCAAATCCATCAATTCAAACTGCATATCGTTGCGCACCAATGGATCGAGGGCGGAAAACGGCTCATCCATGAGCAGCACCTCCGGGTCGTTCGCTAGTGCCCGGGCAAGCCCAACACGCTGGCGCATGCCGCCCGATAAGCTTTCTATCGTGGCTTTTTCCCAGCCCTCCAGCCCCACAAGAGAGATGGCCTCCATCGCGCGCGTCTCGCGTTCCTCCCGCGAAACGCCGCATACCTCCAGCCCATAAGCGACATTGCCCAGCACGTTTCTGTGGCTCATCAGCCCAAAAGACTGAAATACCATAGCGGCCTTATGCCGTCGGAATTCACGCAGCTCCTGTTTTGACATTTTCATCAAATCAACGCCGCCAAAAAGGATGGAGCCGGAGCTGGGGCGATTTAGGCGGTTGAAGCACCGTACCAGGGTCGATTTACCGGACCCGGATAGGCCGATGATAACAAAGATCTCCCCCCTGGGGATGTTCAGATTAATATCGTACAGCGCTGTTGTTACGCCGGTTTTGCGAAGCACGTTATCCTTATCCGCCCCTTTGCCGAGCATCTCAACCGCCTCATCGCGCCGCAGGCCATACAGCTTGGATAGGTTTTTGGTTTCGATAATTATGTCGCTCATTTTTCCTCACCGCCCGACTCTTCTTTTTTTGAGAACCACCCCTGCGTCAAACGGTCGAGGATGATGGCGAGGATGACGACCGCGCTGCCCGCAACAAAGCCGCGGGATATCTCGATGCGGTTTACAGCGATGAGCACTTCGTTCCCCAGCCCGCGCGCGCCGATCATAGAGCAGGTGACCACCATGGACATCGCCATCATCAGCGTTTGATTGATGCCGGTCATAATGGTGGGCAGCGCCTGCGGAACCTGCACTTTAAACAGAAGCTGCGCACGCGTGGAACCGAAGGAGCGCGCCGCCTCCACCACCTCGGCGTTCACCTGGCGAATGCCGAGGCTGGTCAGTCGAATGACCGGAACCATCGAATAAATCACGGTTGCAATCACCGCGGAGGCAGACCCCATGCCGAAAAAGATGACCGCCGGAATTAGGTATACAAAAACCGGCATGGTTTGCATCATGTCAAGAATTGGCCGTACGATTTTATTCGCGTGCTCGGAGCCGGATATCAGCACGCCGATAGGCAGGCCGATAAGCAGTGCGATAATCACACCCGCCAAAACGATGGCGAGCGTAAGATTCATCAAGCCCCACAGGCCGAACGCGCCGATGACGCACAACAGAAGGCTGTAAAAAACGCCGGAGCGAATGCGCCTATGCGCCTTCCATGAAAGGAAAAACACGATGCCAATCAGAACAAACCAGGGAATATGGCTGAATGCCCAGTTAATCGCGCCGACAAAATTCGTGAGCGCCGCCTTGATCCCGTCGAAGAAGCTGGAATACGAAGCCGCAAAGCCGCGAACCGCCTGATCGATTGCGTCCGTATTCAAATTTACTTCAAGAGGAAACTTAAATAGCCAATCCATAATACCTCCCGTTGTTTACGGTCTCAGCCCATGGATGCATATAGTTTTTCCGCCTGCTCGGCAGTCAGCCAAGTTTCCACCATATCGCGATGTTCGTTTAAAAACCATTTCGCCGCAGTCTTGTAATCCGCGTCTGTTTCCTCCATATAGGCAAGCGCTTCGCTGGTTAAAGCGGAAGATGTTTGATAATGGGATAGGAACTCGCAAAATGCGGGATCGCTTTCATAAAAGTCGTTGCTGACGCACACGGTAACCCTTACGGAAGGGCATTCGCATTTACCCTCGAAATATAGCGTTTCATCATAGGGTTCATCCTCCAGGAGGACAAAATCATACTTGCCCAGCAGCCAGGTAGGCTCCCAGTAATACGCCACCACCGGATCACCCTTGTCGTAAGCCGATACAAGCACGGCGCTCGTCGCGGCGTCGGTACCTGGCTCCAGATAGTTATAGCCTTCATCCAAGCCATAGTGCAGGTACTTTTTGTGCATAATATCCGTGATCTCCCAGCCCGCGATCCCGCCATAGATAATGCCCTTGGACGGGTTCTCGGGGTCCTTAAAGAGATGCGGGTAGTCCTTTAGATCCGCAACCGTTTTTAAAGCCGGCGCCATCGGTTCTATGCCGCGCGAAGCGTCTCCCTCAATTACATAACGCGGCACATAAAAGCCCTGCGCGTTATCACCAAAGTTAACGCCAAGCTCCTTGAGCGCCCCTGCGGAGATGTCGCTTGCATAGTCGGGCAGGTTATCCGTCCAAACCTCCATATGCACGTCTATCTCACCCTTTTTTACCGCCTCATGCGTGATGGGCGTGCTGCCGGATACCTCCGTCCAGCTATAGCCGAACACCGCCTCCGCCACGGTTCCCGCCACGGCGTTGTGGAATAAGATAGAATCCCAGCCTACGTCGGCAAACGCTATCGTCTTGGTCTGCTCCTTGGGGGAACACCCTGCAACGCAACTTAGCAACGCGGTAAATACAGCAAACAAGGCAATCGTTTTTCGTGTGTGTTTCATGTTTCCCTCCTTCTCTCAAATTAATAAACAACTTGTATTATATAACCGAGTTGTCAGTTTGTCAAATCGTACCTTATCCATGCAATATAGACGCCTGTACGCCGCAACGCGCCTCGAATTGTATTCCCGGGTATAATATGATATATTAGCTTTGCCGGGCTTGGAAACCGGTTAAAATAGGAGGCGACCGCATGGAACAAATTGAACGGGACCGGGACAATGCGTCCATCTATGCCAAGATTGCTTATGATATCGCGGCGCGCATCGCATCCGGCGAGCTGGCCGAGGGCGCGCGCTTTTCCGGCCGCTCGCTGATGGGCTCCTCCTACCGCGTTTCCCAGGAGACCATCCGCCGGGCCATGAAGCTGCTTTCGGATATGGAGATCATCGAGATCAAGCAAAACAGCGGGGCCATGGTCGTCTCCCGAAAAAAGGCGGCGGCTTACCTTGAAAAGCGCCGCATGGGCAGGGACATGCACGCGCTCAAAACGGAGCTCAAAAACCTGATGGAGCAGCGCGCAGCGCTAGACATCCGCATACAGAAGCTGGTTTCCGAAATTCTTGACCTAAACGACCGCTTTGAGAAAAGCAACCCCCTGCGCAATTATGAATTCCGTCTGGGCGAAGGCTCGCCCCTTCTGGGCCGCACCATCCGCGAGTGCGAGTTCCGCCGCCATACGGGCGCCTTGATCGTTGCGCTCAAGCGGAGCGAGGAGGTCTTCCTCCCGCCGGATCCGGATATGGCGCTGGCGGGCGGCGATACGCTGGTGATTGCGGGCAGCCCCATGGGCGCGCTGCAAGCCGAAGCCCTCATCAAAGGAGAAGCGATATGATCATCCTGCAATGCACGGATTCTTTTTTGCCCATTGTGGATGGCGTGGGCCGCGTGGTTTACCAATATGCCAAGACGTTGGCGGAAAAAGGGCATGAATGCTACGTATCCGCGCCCATGGTGGATACCGGCTACCGGGGCGGCTGGCCCTTTGATCTGGTAGATTTCTGGGGCACGGCCGTGCCCGGCTCCCCGCAATACACCATGGGCCTGCCCGTGCTCGATAAGCACTACCACGCACGCATGAGCCGCATCAAGCCCCAGATCGTGCATGCGCACACGCCGTTTTTCGCGGGGCAGGAGGCCATGCGCATGGCCCTTAAGCACGATGTGCCGCTGGTATCCACCTTCCATTCCAAGTATTACGACGATTTTTATAAAGCCACCCGCGGCAGCGACCGCCTGGCCACCTTGGGCGTAAAGCTGGTGGTGGAATTTTACGAGCATTGCGACGAGGTTTGGGCCGTGAGCCAGCCCTCCGCGGATGTGCTGCGCGATTACGGCTTCAAGGGCGAGGTCGTGGTGATGGATAACGGCACGGATCCTTGGCCCGTCAGCCCCGCGGATAAGGCCAACGCGGCGGAATCTATCCGCTATGCCCAGGGCGAGCCCTTGCTGCTCTACGTGGGGCAGCTCAACTGGAAAAAGAACATCCGGCACATTCTGGAAGCCTGCGCGCTGTTGATGGAGCAGGGCCGGCCCTTCCGGCTGGCGCTGGTGGGCCAGGGCCCGGACGAGACCGCCATCCGCGAAAAGGCCGATGCGCTCGGCCTTGCCGGTCGCGTGGTCTTTACTGGACATATCCTGGACGCAGGCCTTTTGGGCGGCCTCTACCAGCTGGCCGACCTATTCGTATTCCCCTCCATGTACGATACCTCCTCTCTGGTGCTGCGCGAGGCGGCGGCCATGGGCACCCCGGCTGTGGTCACAGCGGGCAGCTGCCCGGCCGAGGTTGTGCGCCACGGTGTAAACGGCTTCCTTGCGGAGGACGACGCCAGCGATCTCGCCCGCGTCATCCAAAGCGCCCTAACCTCTCCCGATCTTCCCGCTATTGGCCGGCACGCACGGGAGACCATTCCCGTGCCCTGGTCCGCCGTGTTGGATAAGGCGCTCGGGCGCTACCAGGCATTGATCGACGACTGTGCCCGCGGGGAAACCAAGCCCCGACACGAGCTGCTGCGAGAGCGCCTGCGCAGCCGTTTGGCCCTACAGCAAAAAGTCGACTGATACAAATAAATCTGTTGACTTTGATCTAAAAAACTGTATAATGGAATGCGTAGCGTATTTTTTGCTCGGTTCGTCTAGTGGCCTAGGACACCGCCCTCTCACGGCGGGAACAGGGGTTCGACTCCCCTACCGGGTGCCAGAATGATGTATCAAAATAGATATGTCGCCAAAAAGCCCAGACTTTGTCTGGGTTTTTTGTGCTCTCGCGCTCGTTCGCGCCGCGAACGGTTTGCCGTAGATATGGTAAGCGTAAAACAGAAACGGCCCCCCAAAAGCCGCCCTACATGGCCTATCAAGATCGTGTAGGGCGACTTTTGGGCGCTCATTTCTCGCTTTTGCCTGCCGTTTTCAGTTTGTTTTCAATTTCACAGTAAA
>CAZAZI010000047.1:0-8845 GCA_964489575.1 uncultured Oscillospiraceae bacterium
GGGATAGGGCTGCCGCCCCTTTTTTGATTGTAATGCGCTGGAAATACTCAGACTTTATTGCATTTTCCAGGGTCTGGATGTATAATTTACTAAAGATTATTCTGGTTTAGTATGTGCGCGAGCCACCTCATCTCGTTTGGTTTCAGATTGAGGGGGCGAGGCGGGAAGCGAGGACGACGGGATGGTAAAACGCGTGTTGCGTGGGCTGGCGGTTGGGTGCATGGCATTGTGCCTGCTTTTCCCCGCCCAGGCATATGCGCTGGGTTATGGCGCGCCTGCGGTGCGGGCGGATGTTCCCCCGGAGCTTGAGGCGGCTTTTGACGCCGCTCTCTTGATCGATAGAAACACCAAGGCGGCCCTGTTTGAAAAAGAAACAGGGCGCGCCTTTTCGCCAACTGGCGGCGCAGTCAACCTAATGGCTGCCTATATCGTGATGCGGGAGGCGGATTTGGAGCAAACGATCCCCATCTCCAACGCTGTTTACGACCTTTCCCCCTCCGTGCGCAAAGTGGATTTGCTGCCGGGCCAGCGCTGGCCCATGAAAGACCTGCTGGCCGCCATGCTGCTTTATGGCGCGCAGGACGCAGCCCTCGTCCTATGCGAGCATGTGGGCGGCTCGCAGGAGGGCTTCATAGAGATGATGAACCAATCTGCCAAGGATCTTGGCATGGAGGATACGCTCTATCAAAACTGCCTGGGCGCTTATGCGCAGGGGCAAGCGACCACCGTGGCCGATCTGATGCGCCTTTGCGAAGCCGCGCTTGCCAACGACGGGCTGCGCGAGCTGCTCGCCATGAGCGAATACGCCCCGGCCCAGGGCACTACAATCCGCAACCGCATCGATCTCATGCAGCCGGGGCGAACAGGCCATGACGCGCGCATCAAGGGCATAGGCGAAGGTTCTACAGCTTCGGCCGGCACCAATACCCTGCTCTATGCCGTTGGAGATGGCGGAGAATGGTTGTTTGTGGGCTATACGGAGGCGGATGACCAGAGCGCCGGCGAGCAGAACGCCCTCGCTGCCTTCGATCATGCTGCCGGGGCTTATGCGGCCTTGGATGTGACCGATATCGTTAAGAATCTGCTGGCAGGCCAAACGATCGAGGCGGGCGGCGCCGCCGTCGTGCCCGCGGCGGCGGCGGATCGCTATGTTATCTCCGTAGAAAAGGCTGCCGCCGCCGCGATGGGCGGTGGAGCCGAAGGCTTTGCGCTGGCCGGGCTGCCGCTTTTAGAGGCTGCGCCCCAGGTTGGCGAGGCTATCGGCGCTACTTGGCTTCGTTATATGGATCAGGATGTGCTGGAAATTCCACTCCTTGCAGGAAGTGAGGCGCAGGCGCTTGCCGCAACCGACGCGCCGGCGGGGGCCGCGGCGCAGGAGGATGCGGCTGTGGAGATCCCCGTTTATTCCGCCGCGGATTGGCAGGGCGCAGACAGGGAGAAATCCTTCCTCAGCCGCTATGCGAGCTGGATCATCATCGGCTCCGCGGCGTTGCTGGCGGTTGCGGTGCTGCTGATTGCGCGCATCCTGCGCGGCAAACAACGATAACGATTGGGAGAAATACATGACAGAACTAACGCTTAGAGATATATTCAAGATTTTGCTGCGCCGCATATGGCTCATTGTTCTGCTCCCCTTTGTAGCGGTGGTGGCGGCCACGCTGCTGGTATATTATGTGATCGTACCGGTATATACGGCCACGGCCTCTATGTATGTGCTCAACAAGCAGAGCACGGAGAGCTCGATCAACTACAGCGATTTGCAATCCAGCGCCCTCTTGACCGCGGATTACCGCGAGCTGGTTTTGAGCAAGCGCGTGCTGAGCAAGGTGGCGGAGGAATATGGGCTGAACCCTGCGGGCATGCAGCAGAATTTCGACATTGAGGTCACAAGCGCCAACAACACCCGCGTGATTGAGATCTCGGTCACCTCCAGCGATCCCGTTCTGGCGGCCAATCTGGCCAATTCCATTGGCAAGGAGTTTTCCTCCATCGTGATCGAGATCATGGACGCCAACAACGTGAGTTTTGTGGATGTGGCGGAGCCGCCCCTGGCGCCTTCGGCCCCCCGCAAGCTGATGACCATCGCGGTGGCTTGGCTGGCGGCGCTGATGCTGGCCATCGGCCTGGCGGTTTTGCTGGAAATGCTCAATACGACCATCCGCACGGCGGAGGATGTAGAAAAGGAGCTGGGCCTGAGCGTACTGGCGCGCGTGCCCCGCTTTGAGGTGAAATGATATGGCGGTAAACACCATCATTGAGCAATATTACAATGCGGATGCGGGCTTGCACGACGCGGTGAAGACCCTGCGCACCAACATCTGGTTTTCGGCTGTGGATCGGGAGGTCAAAACCATCGTCATCACCAGCGTCAACCCCCATGAAGGCAAGAGCACGCTGGCGATCTTCCTGGGCATCGCTATGGCCGAGAGCGGCCAGCACACCCTGCTGGTGGAATGCGACTGCCGCCGGCCCATGCTGCAAAATTACCTTAAAATGCGGCCCGAGAACGGCCTGGTAGATGTATTGGGCAGGCGCATCAGCCCCCAGGAGGCCGTGACCCCTACGCCCGTGGAGCGGCTTGACCTGCTATCCTCCGTCGTGCTGGCCAGCCCTGTAGAGGTGCTGGGCTCCAACCGCTTCAACGGCATTTTGGAAGAATTCAAGCAACAGTACGATGTGATTTTGCTCGATACGCCGCCGCTGGGTTCCTTCATCGAAGCGGCCATTCTGGCCTCCAGGGCAGATGGCACGCTGCTTGTTTTGCAGCCCGGAAGCGCGGAGGTGGCGGCGGCGCAGGCCGTGGTGTCTCAGTTGGAAAAGGCCAAAGCGCGGGTGTTGGGCTGCGTGCTCAACAATGTGGATATGACCAGCGAGCGTTATTATTACGCGGATTATTATAAAGACGGGCGCAAGAAAAAGGGCGGCGAGAAAAAAGGCAAAGATAAAAGGCCGCCCGCCAGAAAGCCTGCAAAGTAGCGGCCGCCCGAACAGGAGGAAGACGCGGTGCCTAGGGTCGATATCCATAGCCATATCCTGCCCGGCATAGACGACGGGGCCGCTTCCATGCAAGAGACGCTGGCCATGCTGCAAGGCGCCAAGCGGGCCGGGTTCGAGGCTGTTATCGCTACGCCCCACTTAAAGCGGACGAATGCCGATATCGGCCGCATGCGCGAAGTATACCAAAGCGCCAAGCCGATCTTTGCAGAGCAAGGGCTTGCTCTATATCTGGGGTTCGAATGCCATTACCGGCTACTGCTCGATTGGGAGCCGGCGGCGATGCGCCCCTTCTGCCTTGGCGGCGGGCAGGTGTTGCTATTGGAGTTCCCCTACGGTGGCTTGCCCCTGCAATGGGAGCACAGCGTCAACGAATTGCAGAAGCTGGGCCTGGAGGTTATCATCGCCCACCCGGAGCGGTACGCGCCGGTGCAGGCGGATATCTCCATCGCCGCGCGCATGGTGGAGATCGGCTGCGAATTGCAGCTCTCTGCGGGGAGCCTGGTAGACGGCCTGTTTTCCAAGGAACGGGTTTGCGCCCTTAGCCTGCTGAAGGCGGGGCTTGCCCACTACCTCGCTTCCGACGCGCATAGCGCTGCGGATTACCGGACCTATGCCCGGGCAAACTCAAAATACGGACGCCTTGTAAGAGCAGGTTCCTTGCTGGATACGTTCGGAAATCGGGTGTAATATAGTGAAAGGCAAGAAAAACAACAGAAAAAAAACCACGCTCTGGCTGCTGATGGGCCTGGCCCTATGCGCGATCGGCTATGCCCTGGCCGCGCTGCTGAATATCGGCGGCGAGAGCCGGGCGCAGCAAGCCGCGCAAGAGGAGATACGCGAGGCGGTTATCACCACCCCGGGGCCTACGCAGGCAGTCGCCACAGCGGAACCTATCCCCCAATGGGAAGGTTGGATCGCCGATTACGCGCGCCAGCCCGATAAGGAAGTAGACTTCGAGGCTCTACGTCAGCGCAACCCCGATATTTTCGCTTGGATCACCATCCCGGGTACACAGGTGGATTATCCCATCGTCTTCGTCCCCAGGGATGATCCCTATTATTTAGAGCACGACATCGACGGCCAAGAGAGTAAGCATGGGGCTATTTATGTGGATGGCTACAACAGCGCCAACCTTTCGGACCCGCTGACCATCATTTATGGGCACAACATGAAAGACGGCTCCATGTTCGCGCCCCTGCACCAATTCCAAAACGAGGCCTTCTTTGAGGAGCATCCGGTCATCCGCATCTACAGGGCCGATTACATGCTCGAATACGAGATCGTCGCCGCCTATGAGACCGGGGATGAGCATATCATCGCCCAGTACGATTTTAACGACGAGGTTGTGTTCGGGGAATACCTGGAGAATATCTATGCCGTGCGCGACTTGGGCGCAAAGCTCAGAGAGCGCGAACTATACGCAGAGGATAGGCTCATAGCCTTGGTCACCTGCGTGCAGAATAAAGACGAGGCACGCTATTTTGTGCAGGGAGTGCTGAAATCAAATGACGAGCGTAGCTGAAAAAATCAAAAAAAGAAAGCGCATCGTCCGCATCTCGTTGGGCGTGCTGGTGGCGCTGGCGTTGGTATGCGTGGGCGTTGGGGCCTATATGATCATGCTCTGGAAGAGCGGTGACCGGCTCAACCGCGCCACTATGTTCGTGCCGGAGCAAACGCAGCAGATTACCCTCGTGCGCGAAGAAAGCGCCGAGCCCCAGCCCGGCGAAACGCCCTCGCCTTATGAAGGGATGTCTACAATCGCCTACAACGGTAAAGAATATGTGTTAAACGAGGATATTTTTAGCATCCTGTTCATGGGAATCGATACCACGGACAAGAAGCAATTCGCCAAGATCGGCCTCACCGCCCATCAGTCGGATTCGCTGATCTTGGCCGCGGTGGACCCGGAGCAGAAAAGGCTGGTGATGATCAACATCCCCCGCATCTCCATGGTGGATGTAAAGCAATACGACGCTAACTTCCAATATGCGCGCACTACCCGCGACCCCATCAGCATCCAGTATGCCTTTGGCGATGGCAAGGAGATGAGCTGCAACCTCACGCGGGAGGCCGCGAGCCGGCTGCTCTTTAACATCCCCATTAGCCGCTATATCTCACTGAACCTTGACGGGCTGCTATCGGCCAACGACTCCATCGGCGGGGTTACGCTCACCTTGCAGGAGGATTTTACCGCCTCCAACCCCAAGATGAAAAAGGGCGTCACCTACACCCTTCTGGGCAAGGATGCGGAGGCCTTCGTGCGGGGCCGCTTGCAGGAGGGGCTGGATGGAACCGCGATGACCCGCACCAAGCGGCATGTGCAATATTATAAGGCCTTTTTTACAGCCGCCAAGAACAAGCTTAAGGAAGACCCCATGTTCGCCCTCAACCTTTATAGCTCCCTGGGCGGCAGCGTGCAAACGGACTTATCCATCGAAGAGATCATCTACCTTTCCAAGGTAGTGGCCAATATGGAGATGAACGAGGATAATATCTACACCCTTGAGGGTACGGTGGAGAACGAGGAACTTACCGTAGACGACGACGCCCTCAGGGATTTGTTGATCCGTGTATTCTACGAAGAGATCACGGAATAACCGGTCATTAATAGCCCGCATGCGGGCTGTTGGTGAATAGAATCTTGCTTGGAAAGGAGGTGTGTAATTATGAAAGCGAAAAAAATAACGGCTCTTGCTGTGGCGATGGTGCTGCTTCTCTCCCTCTCAGGCGTTGCTCTGGCGGCCGGGAGCGCCAGCGGCTCTACAGGCGGCTCGACTTCCTCGGTTGTGACGGTGGATTCCATCAGCTCCCTTTCCTCCACTACGGAGCGGGCATTGACCCAGGCGGCGCAGGATTATATCGCGGCCAATTATCCCGGCTATGTGGCGGAAACGCTGCTCTCTGTGGATATAAAGGTGACGCGCCTAAGCGGCTCCGGCTCGGTAACGCTCTCGCTGAATGTGGCGGGCGCGCGGGTTGGCGATCGGATCCTAGTCATCCACCAGAAGTCCGACGGTAGTATTGAAATCGTCCCGGCAGTCGTGCTTGGCGATGGCGTGATCCAGTTCACGCTCTCCAGTTTCTCCCCCATCAGTATCGTCCGGGTCTCCACAGCGGATGCGCTTGCCGCTCGCAAGCTGCCCAAGACAGGCGATCAGAGCACAGCGGCACCCATGGCACTGCTGCTTATGGCTGGCCTCCTGACCTTGGCTGTATGCGGCAAAGCTCTAAAGGAAACCAGGTAAGGTTTCGGTAGAGTCGCATCAGGACACGAATGGGGAGCCGTGGACCGGGCCCGTAATAACGGCTCCTCATTTATTTTTCCAGCCAGAAGGGCGGCGCTTGCGGCAAGCGTTCCCTCCCCGGCTTAAACATGCAAAATAGCCCCCGCCGGGTTTTGCGGCGGCTTTCCATAGATCCGCACAAACAAGAATATCCCTATGGTTAGTGAGAAAGCGAATGTATTTTAAATCGCGGCAACTGATCCTTATGCTGTTTGATACGCTGTGTATGGCGGCCGTCTGCTTCATGCTGGTGTTCGTTACCCGTTCGGGCTCGAGCAACCTGCCAGCTGTGCAGGATAGGCTGGCAAACTGCGTTTTACTATATCTGTTCGTGTTCGCCAGCCGCCTGATTTGCTTATGCTACCGCCAGGTGTGGCGCTATGCGGGCGCGCCGGAATACCTCCGCTTGGTATTGGCGGATTTCATCGGCGGCTGCGCCTATATCCTGGCTACGCGGCTGCTGATGCAGGCCTTCTTTGCTTTTTCGCTGGCCGTTTCCATTGTTACCGTGGCTTTGCTCGCCGCCCTTTCGGCCCGCTTCCTCTACCGAGAGTCGATCAATTTTCTAACGCGCCGGGTGCGCGACAACAACGGCCACAAGATCAACGTGGCCATCATCGGCGCGGGCAGGCTGGGGGTGCAGCTGGCGGAATCCATGCAGCAAAACCGCCGTTCGCGCTATGTTCCTTATTGCTTTTTCGATGTGGACCCGGCCAAGATCGCCAGCTTCGTGAGCGGCGTTAAGGTCTACGCCAGCGATGAGGACGAGCTTAATGTTATGGCCCGCATGCCCATCCAGGAAGTGATCATCGCCCTCTCCGATATGGATGGCGATAAAAAGCTAGCGCTTTTCAACCGCTATACCAAGGCCGGCTACTTGGTAAAGGTTTACGATTTCCCCATTGAGCGCATCGGCGACAACAAGCGCCGCATCCGTGAAATTCAAATCGAAGATCTTCTCTCCCGCGATGTGCGGCTGGTGGATACCGAAAATGCCGCCTCCTTTTACCGGGGGAAAACCGTGTTGATCACGGGCGCGGGCGGCTCCATCGGCAGCGAACTGTGCCGCATGCTGGCGCTGATGCACCCGCATAAGCTGGTGCTGCTCGATTGCAATGAAAACAACGTTTACAACATCCACCAAGAGCTGCTGCGCACCTATGAAGGCAGGCTGCAAACGGCTGTGGAGATTGCTTCCGTGCGTGATCGTGAGCGCATCCGCTGTATCTTCAAGCGCTACAGGCCCGAGGCCGTGATCCACGCGGCCGCGCACAAGCACGTGCACTATATGGAAAAGGACTGCGCCGAGGCTGTCAAGAATAACGTATTGGGCACGCTGAACGTGGCGGATGCGGCCGAGGAATTCGGGGTGGACAAGTTCCTCTTCATCTCCACGGATAAGGCGGTGAACCCCACGGGCGTGATGGGCGCGAGCAAGCGCCTGTGCGAAATGATCATGGAGAGCCGTTGGGATAGCGCCACCCGCTTTGCGGCTGTGCGCTTTGGCAATGTGCTGGGATCGAGCGGCTCCGTGGTACCGCTTTTCCAGCGCCAAATCGAGGCGGGCGGCCCCGTTACCATTACGGACAACCGCGTCATCCGCTATTTTATGACCATCCCCGAGGCCGTGTCTTTGGTGCTGGAAGCCGGCGCTATGGCCTCACAATCTGAGATTTACGTGCTGGATATGGGCAAGCCCGTGCACATCCTCGACCTGGCGGAAAAGATGATCGAGTTGGCCGGCTACGTGCCCCATCAGGATATCGAGATCAAAGAGGTGGGCCTGCGGCCGGGCGAGAAGCTCTACGAGGAGCTTTTGATGAAGACGGAATCCCTCATGGCCACGGACAACGCCAAAATCTTCATCGAGCGAGGCACGCCGCTGACCAGGCAGCAGGTGACGACCTATGTGCGCAAGCTGCTGAACTTGGCCGCCCAGAGCGACGACGTGAACATTCGCGCTTCTCTGTTGGAGATGATTCCCACCTATCACCCGCCTGCCGAGGTCAATAGCAAGGCGGCGGAGGCGATACAGAGCGTGGTGGAGACCGGCGCGTCTTTCTGCGGCTAGCAAGCTAAAAGGGAAATCATATTTGCATATAAACAAGGGGCTTATAGCACGAAGCAAGGGAAAGCGCGATGGCACCTTGTTTTGTCGTACCATGGAGGGAATGTCCCGGCCTCCGAAATATCCCGCCGCGCGGCCAACAAAACAAACGGCGCAGACACTAACGCGCATCAGAAGGAGTGTGTCCCGAAGTCGCCGTCTGCGTAGGACCGCCACCTGGATAAAGCTAACAAACAACCTTCAGCCTCAACAATTACCACCAAGGCCGGCTCCCGAAGTCGCCGTCCGCGTAGGACCCGTCCGCGCAGGACCGCCGCCTGGGTAAAGCTAACAAACGGCCTTCAGCCTCAACAATTACCACCAAGGCCGGCTCCCGAAGTCGCTGTCCGCGTAGGACCTTACGCATTGGCGTTCAGCGCACCAAAGCTTAGCTTATTGTTTTTGTGCAGAACCTGAAAGACCTTATATTGCCTATCATACGCCGCTTTATCCGCGG
>CAZAZI010000048.1:0-8794 GCA_964489575.1 uncultured Oscillospiraceae bacterium
TTTCTTTTTCGATGCGGAAATGCATCGTTTCGTTGGTTCCTTCGGCCATGCAGCTTACCCCCTCTTCGGTATCTCTTTCCAGTATACCCTGCCCTATCCTTTTTTTCAATGAGATTCCCCCGCCGCGGCCAAAAAAAGAAAGCCGGCCCCGGAACCGGGGGCCATTTCGCCCCGTGCTCCCCGCCGCCCCAGCCCCGGAGCAACCGACGAAAAGATCGCAGTGGATATATGAAGAATTTAGCTGCCCCGCTAGGCCGATGGCACAACGCATAGCGGCACTACGCGAAGCGGGCAAGGCGACGCGGGGCGGCTAAAGATCCACATAGGCACTGGCCAAATCTGAGAGAGTTGTTCTAACTAATTAAACATGCCGTTCACTATGCGCCTGCCACAGCGCACGGCCCGGCGGGAATCCCGCATCACGCGGCGGGATACATCGGGGTACATGGCCGTAACCGCCAGATAGCCCGCGGCCATCCCCGCCGCCATGCCCAGCATAACGGGTAACGCTTTCATGCTGCTCACTCCTTCCTTTTATGTGGGCTTAGTTTGCCCAAAGGGAAGGATATGGCCCGTGGTAAATCCTACAAGATGCCCCGCCGCTTCAAAGCCCGCCAGGTTTCCTCGGCGATATCCTCCGCAGAGCGGAAGCGGCCGTTTGCCATGCATTGGATCACCAATATATCCTGCCGGCTGCCCGCGGTATCCAGATATTTAGCGCGCACCCGCGCTTGCAGGCTTTCGGAGGCCTCGTATACGTCCTTACCCTCGCCCAGGTAATCCCGGCGGCCTTTTTGTAGGATGTTCGCGCCGGCCTGGGCCGTATCCACATCGTAAAAAATGAAAACATCCGCCTCGGGCAGGCCAAAGTGCTCATATTCGAGGGCAAACACCCAGTCGATGATATCCGGGTGATCCAAATCGATATCCCGGGTGGATTGGTAGACCGCGTTGCTCAAAACGTAGCGATTGAACAGCAGCACATCCGCCTCGCCATCGCGGTAGCCCCGCAAGTTCTCCCAGCGGTCGAGGGCGTACCATAGGGCCATGGAGCGGCCATCTACCGCATCCGCGCGCACGCCGCCGCTGCCGGAAAGGTAGCGCCCCACCTCCGCGCCGAAAAAGCTCTCATACACGGGGAATTCCCGGCTATCCACCCGCAGGCCGGCCGCCAGGCAGCGTTTTTTCAACGCCGCAAACTGTACGCTTTTGCCGCTGCCATCGATGCCTTCGATGGCGATGACCTTGGTTTTCTTTTCGCTCATGCTCCCCCAGCCTCCCCCAAAATGCGTTTGAGCCGCCAAAGGGTATCCTCCTCGGCCAGGGCGCGCACATAGGTGCCCGCCTCCTCGTGGCGCTCCTCCAAAATGCGCGCGTCCTCGCGCAAAAGCGCCATGGCCTCGTATTTATCATAGGGCACCAGCAGCTCCACCTCTTTGCGGCTGCTCGAAAGCTTTTGCTCCACGGCCGCCAGCAAGGCGTCCAGCCCTGCGCCCGTGAGAGCGCTGATGGCCAAGCCATCCTGCGGCGGAGGCGCTTGCTGCGCATCCGCTTTGTTATAGACCCGAATGCTGGGGATATCCCCGGCGCCCAGCTCGGCCAGCACCTTTTCCGCCACCTCGCGCTGGCTCTCGTAATGGTCGGAGGAAACATCGATCACATGCAGGATCAAGTCCGCCTGGCGCACCTCCTCCAGCGTGGATTGGAAGGCCTGAATCAGATCGTGCGGCAGCTTGTTGATGAAGCCTACGGTATCGCTCAAAAGGATTTGCGTGCCGCCGGGCAGGGCCGCCTGGCGCACCACCGGGTCCAGCGTGGCGAAAAGCTTGTTTTCCGCCAGCACGCCCGCGCCCGTAAGCGCGTTTAAAAGGGTGCTCTTGCCGGCATTGGTATAGCCCACCAGGGCTACGCGGGGTACGGCGTCCTTTTGCCGCCGCTCGCGGCGCAGGCCCCGCTGCTTTTCTACGGCCTTTAGCTCCTCGCCCAGCTCATAGATGCGGCGGCGGATGCGGCGCTTGTCGCTCTCCAGCTTAGTTTCGCCCGGGCCTCTGGCAATCGTCCCCGCGCCCTGGCGGGAAAGCGCCTTGCCCTGGCCGAAGATGCGGGGCAGCTCGTATTTGAGCTGGGCCAGCTCCACTTGCAGCTTACCCTCCCGGCTCTGCGCGTGCCGGGCGAATATATCGAGGATCAGCGCCGTGCGGTCGATCACACGCACGCCGGTGATGGCCTCTAAATTGCGGGCCTGCACGGGGCTCAGCTCATCGTCGAAAATCAGCAGGTCCGCTTCCAGCGCGCTGGCCGATAGGGATAGCTCCTCCGCCTTACCGCTGCCGATGTAGGTGGCGTTGTCGATCTCCCGCTTGCGCTGGGTAGATCGGCCTACCACCACGGCCCCGGCCGTGGCCGCCAGCTCGCCAAGCTCGGCCAGGGTATCGTAGGCCGCATCGTTCTCCAGCCCTACCAAAATGGCCCGCTCGGGCGTGGCTTCCCGCACATCCTTCGTGGCGCTCTTGAAGCGCTCGTCCGCCAGGTAAATTTCCTGCATCAGCGCCCGCTGTGGCAGCTTGTGGGGCCGCAAGGGGCCGTAGAGCAGCACCTGGCGGGTGCCGTCCTCTTCCATCTCGCCCAGGTAGCCGGCATAAAAGTTCACAGGCAGGCCCTCGGCGCTCACGCCCAGCGCGGCCATGGAATCCAGCCGCATGGAACGCAGGGTGCCCGCGTCCACGCTGGAAAGGCGGCCGTCGCCATTGGGGTGGGTATGGATGCAGCGCACGCCGCAAAGCCGGTCTTCATTGCGCACCAGCCGCATATGCGGCATGGAAACCTTGCCGCTATCGCCGATGGAAACATCCGCTACGCGGCCGTCCCGGCCAATGTAGACGGATAGCTCCCGGCCCATGGCGCCGGTGAATTCCGCCATGGCTTCAAGCAACTCGAAGGAGGCGAATACATCCGCCTCCATACGCATTTCATACAGGGCCGCGATCCGCTCCAGCAAGATACTGCGGATGCCCTCGACATTGCCGTTTACTTTGTTTTCCATGCGCTCCTATAGGCGGCTAAGCCGCCGGTTTTACGTAATTTTTTAAATAATTCAGGTCAACGCCGTAGATCAGCCCGCCCCGGGTACCCACCACCACCATGTTGTTATACACCGCCGGCGAGGCCTCGATGTTACTGCCCAGGCTCATCTCGTTGAGGATCGTGCCGGTCTGCCCGTCGATCAGATGAATATAGCCCGACTTATTGCACTGGAGGAGGTAACCCTTACTATTGGCGTCATAGACCGCTACCGGGGACGACCAGGGATAGCCCACAAAATCGCATTCCCACTTCACGCTCATATCCGCCGTGTTGAAGGCCACCAGCTTGCCCTTCGTGCCCTCCGTCATAGCGATGGGCACGAATATCAGGCCATCGAGGTCGTTTTTACCCAGGGCCAAGGTGCCCTGCACGCCGCCGGAAACCTGGCTGGGCTCGGCGATGGTCTGGCAGTGGTAATTCTCGTTTTTGGCCACGATCTGGCCGGTTACGGCGTCGATCTTCCAGATGGGGATCAAGGCCGTACTATTGGCGCCGGCCCGCCAGCCCGGGTGGAAGGAGGTGGACGTATAGACATACGGATGCTGATCCGGCCCCTCGAGGGAAAGCACAGGCGTGCAGTTGGTATCATCCAAGGTATCCTGCACCCAAACGGCCTTGAGGGTGTTTAGGTCCAGGCAGATCATGTGGCCGCCGTTATCCGTGAAGATGGCATGCCCGCGCCAGACAATGGCGCTATCCTCCACGCCCAGCCACCAGCCCTGGGTGCCATCCTTGGTTGCGGTGGAATTGCTGCGCGTACCTTTGTAGCGCCACTTTACCGTTTCCGGCGCAATAGAAATCGTGCCCGCGCTTTGGTCATACCGGGTGTTGAGCTTGATGGTATAGAGGATGCCCGATTCACCGGGATATATGAGGGTATCGGTCTTGGCGTCCACCAAGGCGGAGCTGTCGAAATAGGAAAGGCCCCGCAGGGAGAAATCGTCCCCCGCGCCAAACTCATAGAGGGTCTTTCCATCGATCAGGCTGATAATGAAGGCTCGGCTGCTGCCCTTGCCGCCCGAGGGGCTGTCGTCCCCGCTGCCCACATACATCAGCGGGTAACCGCGCGGGTCCAGCGCGCCCGCGCCCTTGAAGGGATAGCCCATGTTGATGGCGTCGCGGGTCTTTTCACCCGTATATAGATTGAGGAAGTAAATATGCCCGTCCATGGTGGCGTAGATGACCTCCACCAGATCGGGATCGTTCTTGGCCGCCTCATATAGGTTCATGATGCGCTTGGTCTCCTGCGGCCATTTGACGATCAGGGGCTGGCCCGTCCAGCCGCAGCCCGTCCAGCTGCCCTCGCCATACATCTTGCTTAGGCTCCCCACGGAGAAAGTCCAGGGATCGCGGGCCGCGCCTGTAAAATCCACCGTGCCGTAGGCCGCGCTGTCGCGGAAGTTGTTGCCCCGAAAGCCGATCACACCCGGGAGTTCGGTGTATTTATCCCCTTCGTAAAAATCGATGGGTTCGGCCCTGGTATAGCCCGCCGTTTGCGCGCCGCCCACCTCGATTGCCTCCTCCAGCCCGAAGTCGCTTGGGTTGGTGCCGGAAACGGCGCCGGGACTAAAGGTGGGCACAGGCGTAGGCGTAGGCTCCGGCGTTTCCGTGGGAACTGGGGTCGGCGTTTCCTTATTAAAAAGGCTGCTGATTAAGCCCGGCTTATCCGCTTCCTCTCCCTCGCCCTCGGCCTTATCCGCAGTGCAGCTCTTGATGAGCAGCACCGCCATGGCGATAACCGCGATGAGCAGCGCCAACAACAGGAATACCCTACCGTAATTAATCCGCACCCTGCGGCGGCGCTTTCTCTTCTTACCCGTTTGTGATCCCATTTCCTTACCTCGTTGCTTGCTGTCGAATTTTCATTACCTGTTAAATTATACCCTAACCGCGCCCATACGACAAGCGCGGCGGGCCGGCGGGCCATGAATAATGTGTGAACGCGGCAAAGAACCCCCGCATACGCAGAGGCTCTTTGCATGGCGCTTATTCAATTATTTATGTTTATCCCGTGGGAAGGGATACAAAAAGGGGAGGGACGCTAGGCCGCCCGGGAGCCCTCCATGGTGGAAACATAGAGCGTTTGCTTGCGGCGTTGCGCTTGCCCTGCGGACCGGCGTCCGGCCTGGCGGCGCGCGGCCCGGGCCTTGCGGCGTTTGGCCTCTGCGGCCTCTTTGAGGGAGAGCGCGCCCAGCAGCCCCAAAATGATGCCGGGAAGCATGAAGGTAAAGAACAGGCCGAAGTAATTCATGGGGTACCTCCTATCGTAGGGATCCGAAATGGAAACTTTGTTTCCAGGTAAGACCGAAAAGGCCGCTTTTTTTGTTTGTAATGCCATTATAATATCTTATTAAGATACTGTCAATCCCATTTTTGGTACTTTATGCGCTTTTTTATCAAATTTATCCTTGTGTTTGATTTCCAGATAAGATACAATAGAGAAAACGCGTCACGCTGCTTTCAGGAGGGCTCATGAACCGCTTAAAAGAACTGCGCCAGGCCAGGGGCTTCACCCAGGAGGATGTTGCGCGGGCCGTGGGCCTGCAAAAGGCCGCCATCTGCAAATATGAGACCGGCCGTGTTTCCATCCCGCCGGATACGCTCATGGTGCTCTGCGATATGTTCGGCGTTTCCGCCGATCACATGCTCTGCCGCCAGGCTCCCGTCACACCGCTGCACAAGGCTCCGGCCGCTCTGAGCGGGCTCTTCCGCCCCACGGGGGAAGAGGTGGTAGGCGTGCCTCTCTTGGGCCGGGTGCACGCGGGCCTGCCCATGCTGGCGGAGGAAAACATCAGCGAATATATTCCCCTGCCCGCGGCGGAGGTACGCGCGGGCGAATATTTCTATATGGAAGTTGAGGGGGATTGCATGGTAGGCGCCTGCATCCCCGAGGGCGCGCTGGTGCTGGTGCGCCAACAGAGCCGGGTGGAGAACGGGCAGATCGCCGTTATCCGCCTCGAAGACGAGGTGCTCCTGCGCAAGGTCAAGTGGATCAATGGCCAGCTGGTGCTGATCCCGGCCAATACCCGCTACGAGCCTATCATCGTAGCCGGGGGGGATGTGCAGATCATCGGCCGGGTAGTGGAGGTTCGCATTCGGGGCATATGATAAACGCTTCCATTATGTTATACTGATATTATCAATCTATTAGATCGAGGATCGTTTATGAGCAAAGTTTTATTCGCCCCTATGGGGTTCACCCGCTACGAAGTCGACCAAACCCTCCCCGCCCGCTTTGAGCGGCTGCTGGCCAAAAGCGAGATTGCGGACATCGTAGGCGGCAAAACCGTGGCCATCAAAATGCATGTGGGCGACCGCATGACCTATTCCACCATCCCGCCGGTTTTCCTGCGCAGCTTGGTGCGCTTTATCAAGGCGCGCGGCGGCGATTGTTTCATCTGCGACCACGGCATAGCTCTGCGCGAGCCGCAGAACCGGGGCTATACCGAGGCCATTTTGGGCTGCCCGGTGCTGGACGATTGCGGCCATCTGCAAAAATACTATTATACCAAAGAGGTGGATTTCCGCTCCTTTAGGCATGTGGATATCGCGGGCTACATTCACGACGCGGATGTGCTCATCGATTTTTCCCATGTCAAGGGCCATGGGTCCTGCGGCTATGGCGGGGCCTGCAAAAACATCGCCATGGGCTGCGTCACCACCCGCACCCGCCAGGAACAGCATTCGTTGGAGGGCGGCCTCGAATGGGACGGCAGCGCCTGCATCCATTGCGAAGCCTGCGTAGAAGGCTGCAACCACAATGCCAACGGCTTCACCGGCGCGGGCGAATACTGGGTGGATTACCACAACTGCACCCTCTGCCGCCATTGCCTCAAGGTATGCCCTACGGGCGCGATTTCCGCTACCGATCACAATTACGAAGATTTCCAGCAGGGCCTTGCCCTCTGCACCAAAACGGTGCTGGATACCTTCGCCCCCGGGAATGTCTATTATCTGAATCTGCTCACCCAGATCACCATCCTTTGCGATTGCTGGGGCCTTACAACGCCCGGCCTGGTGCCGGATATCGGCCTTATGGGGTCCACGGATATTGTGGCCATCGAGCAAGCCTCGCTGGATGCTATCAAGGTAGAAAACCTGATCCCCGCCGGCCTGCCCGAAGGGTTCCCCCTGGGCGACCATGGCCATCTGTTTGAGCGCATTCACGGCAAGGACCCCTTCGTCCAAATCGCTATGCTGGAGAAATATGGCTTGGGCAATAAGGATTACGAGCTGGTCGAAGTAAAATAAGAGAAGAAAAATGCGGGCCGTATCTTGCGATACGGCCCGCTTGTTTGTTGTATGAAATAAATAGCATCGCCACTCATAGCCCTTTTAGCCGGAAATGCAGGGCATGCAAAAGCCGCTTTCAGGCTACAAGGCCAAGCGGTATATCTCCTCCATCTTCGCCTGGTCTATGGGAACTAAGTGGCGCAGGGTGATGGAGCCGTTCTGGGAACAGCCCGCGGCCAGGGCGGGGATATCGCTTTCATCAAAGCCCAATTCGCCCAGGCGGGTGGGCATGCCGATGGCGCGGAAGAACGCCTCTGTGCGGGCGATGCCCGCGGCCGCGGTGCGCTCCGGATGGAAGAAATCCATCTCGCAGCCCCATACCTTCACCGCGTAGCGGGTGAAGCGGGGCAGATCATAGGCGCAAAGGTATTTGATATAGGCGGGCCAGATCACGGCCAGGCCCGCGCCATGGGCCACGGTGGTTTTCATGGCGCTCAATTCGTGCTCCAATTTATGCGCGGCCATGAAATAGGCGCGGCCCGTGCTCATCAGGCCGTTGTGAGAGAGCATGCCCGCCCACATGAGGGTGGCGCGGGCCTCGTAATCCTGCGGATCCTCAATGGCCTTGCGGCCGGCGTCGATGACAGCGCGCAGCAGCGCCTCGGCCATGCCGTCCAGCAGCTCGTTTTCCCCATTGAGAGAGATATAGCGCTCCGCTGTATGCATCATGATATCCGTAATGCCGGCCGCCGTTTGATACGGCGGCAGGGTGCAGGTCAGCGCCGGGTTAAGGATGGCGAAGCGCGGGCGGTTGAGCGGGGAGGAAAGGCCGACTTTGCGGCCCAGTTGTTCATTGGTGAGCACGGCGGAATCGCTGCCTTCGCTCCCTGTAGCGGCAATGGTCAATATCACGCCTACGGGCAGAGCGGCTTTAATCTTAGCCCTACCGGTCATCAAATCCCAAGGATCGGCATCCGAGCCCACGGCCAGGGCCGCCATCTTTGCGGAGTCGATCACGCTGCCGCCGCCTACGGCCAGGATATACTCCACGCCGTTCTCACGGATAAAATCCACGGTTTTGCGGCAGAATTCCACATCCGGGTTAGGCTTCACCCCGCCTAGCTCCACATAATCCACCCCGGCCTCCCCCAGTGCCTTGGCTACCTCGGCATGCAGGCCCGTGCGCAGGATGCTGCCGCCGCCATAATAAAAGAGGACTTTCTTAGCCCCTTCCTCCCGCAGGACCTCCCCCGCTTGCAGGTGGGTGTCCTTACCGAAGTAATACTTCGTAGGCGTGTGAAATACAAAATTATCCATTCGATGCTCCTTTCCGCTCGTTTCCGCCTCGCGCCTTGGCGCTTAGCTGTTGATGAAGATCAGCCCGGCCACACACAGCAGCAGGCCGACGATTTGCTTATAGCCCAGGGCTTCTTTATAGAACAAAATGCCCACAACCAGCAGCACAGCCGCCACCGAG
>CAZAZI010000049.1:0-8696 GCA_964489575.1 uncultured Oscillospiraceae bacterium
TATAGATGAAGGCCTGCTCGCGTATCTCCACCCAAACCTTCATTTGGGGGGCGCGCACATCCACCCGAAGGGCCGGGAAGGCCTCCAGGATGGCATGGCCCAGCTCCCGGTTGATGCCGTCGCTGTTCATGGGGAACTTCTTATCCGCCCGGCGGCTGAAGCACTTGAAGGTTTGGATGGCGGGATCATCCTCCAGGGCCCGCTTTACCAAGACGAGGGCCGTTTGCTCAATGGCGGCGTAATCCTTGGCAACGGCCATGGCCGGGCTGATGGCGTGTATGCCAAAGACCCGGCTGAGCCTGTCCACCGCCTCTTCCAGCTTTTCTTCCGTTACGCCGAAAACGAACATGCGGCCCTGATCCTGCCGCACCTTAATGGGCAGCCCCAGGTCCCGCAACGCGCCGCGTATGCCCTGCATGAGCTTTTGCTCGAAGAAGGGGCGGTTGAGCCCCTTGAGATGGATCTCGCCATAGCGAACCAGCAATGCCTGTTCCATAGCCCTGTTTATATTCCTCCGTTGATGTCTGTTGGCGATCCGTAAGGGCCGCCGCCCTCGGCGGCCCCTGCGTAATATACCTACCTTCTTTTAAAGCGCCGCAGCGTAAAGAGCGCCGCTTCGATGGCGGCAGCCGTTTCGTCCATTTCCGCCAGGGTATTGTCGTGGCTGAAGCTGAAGCGGATGGCCCCCTCCTGCCGCGCGCCCTCTATGCCCATGGCAGTGAGGATGCGGTTCTTACCCTTTTTGTGGGCGCTGCAGGCCGAGCCTGTGGCTACGAAAATGCTTTTCTCCTCTAAGGCATGGAGCAGCACCTCGCCCCGCACGCCCATAAAGGACATATTGAGGATGTGCGGCGCATCCTGATCTGGATGCGGCCCGTTAAGCATCACATCCGGCAAGCGTATAAGGTTTTGATATAACCGTATTTTGCATTGCCTCATGCCCGCGCGGTAGGCCTCAGCATTTTGAATATAGTCCTTAACCGCTGTTTCCATGGCCAATATGCCTGGCGCGTTGGTGGTGCCGCTTCGCAGGTTGTTCTCCTGGCCGCCGCCCATCAGGCCGCCAGAAATGCGCACGCCCCGTTTCACATAGAGTGCGCCCACGCCCTTGGGCGCGTGGAACTTATGGCCGCTGATGGAGTACAGATCGCAATCGCGGGCGCGGAAGGGCACCTTTAAAAAGCCCTGTACGCCATCCACATGCAGCAGGGCGCGCGGGGCCCTGGCCTTCAGAATCCGGTTGAGGGTGGCGATTTCGTTGATAGCCCCCACCTCGTTGTTCACCTGCATGATGGATACGAGCAGCGTGTTCGCCGTGACAAGGCGTGAAAAGGCTTCTATGTCTATGCGGCCCTCGCCGTCCACAGCGGCGGTTTGCACATCGTAACGCTTTTGAAGGCTCTGGAAAGGTTCGAATACCGAGGGGTGCTCCGTAGCCCCCACGATGATGCGGCCGCCACCCCGCATAACGTTTAAGGAGCCGAAAATGGCCATATTGTTGCTCTCTGTGCCGCCGCTGGTAAAAATCAGCTCCTCTGCGCTACCGCCGACGGCTCCCGCGATGGTGGAGCGGGCCGCGTTTACGGCCCGTTCCACGGCCACAGCCGGGGAATAGGCCGCGGAGGGGTTGAAATAATCCTCCGTCATGGCCGCCAAGGCCCGCTCCGCCGCCTGGGGCAGGGTGCGGGTGGTGGCGCTATTATCCAAATATATCATGGTTTCATCTCCCATTTTGCGAATTCCAGGGGCGGCCCCGCCGCCAAGCCGGGCGCTTACCCCTTTCTTATATATATGTTTCACAGGCTAGGGGCGGTTACCCTTCTGCGAACAAGGCTTTCAGCATACGGGCCGGATCCTGCAAAAAGCTGCGGGTAACCTGGTAATGTTCCGTATCCTCATAGGCTACGGGCGCGATGCCCTGCTCGTCCAGCAGGTAGATTGCCGCCCCGGGATAGGCCATAAGGATGGGCGAATGGGTGGCGATCAAAAGCTGGGAGCGCGCCTGCGCCAGGCGGTGCATGGCGCACAACAGCGCCAACTGCCGCGAAGGCGAAAGGGCTGCCTCCGGCTCGTCGAAAATATAGAGCCCCGCGCCGCCCAGGCGGTTGAGCACCAGCGAAAGGAAGCTCTCACCATGGGATTGCCGGTGCAGCGACCTGCCTCCATAGCTGTCGATCAGGGTATGATCCTCATCCAGCTCATCGATGGCGCTGGCCACGTTGTAAAAGCTCTCCGCCCGCAGAAAATAGCCGTCTCGGGGCCTGCGGGGCTCGCGCACCAGCCTGAGGCGGCTATAGAGGCCCGAATGGGTATCCGCCGTAGCAAAGCGCAGGTTGAGGGAGCCGCCCTCCGGGTTGAAACCCGCGGCCACGGCCACCGCTTCCAGCAACGTGGATTTGCCCGAGCCGTTTTCCCCTACGAAAAAAGTGACGGGCCGGGCGGCGAGATCCAGCTTATCAAGGCCCCGGATGGCCGGGATGGAAGCGAGGTAAGCATCCTCGCCTGCAAACTCCCCATCTAGCAGCTCAATGCTGCGGATATACATGCGGCGGCCCCCTTTGCTTCATTATGCGCCATTTGACAGTATACCACGACATCCGCAGCGGATACAAGCGGAGAGGTTCATCCATAGGTTGTGGATGAGTTGCGTTTTTTTTCACTTTTTTTTCATAAACTATAGCTTAAAGTGTGCTACAATCAGCGTGGATAGATATGGCGGGCCGATTGCGGCCCGGGAGGAGGTACGTGCCATGCTATGCGATTCCTGTAAACAGAACGAGGCGGTCGTCCACCGCATCGTCGTCATAAACGGGCAGAAAAACGAGAGGCACCTGTGCGCCAAGTGCGCCGAGGCGGCGGGTTCCGTCGCCTTCAAGCTCCCCAGCTTTGCGGAGCTGATGAACGTTTCCTTCAAAAGCGCCGAGAAAGAGGAGGAAGCCGCCTGCGAATGCGGCATGACCCTTTCCCGCTTCCGTGAGGGCGGGCTTTTGGGCTGCCCCAAGTGCTATGAAACCTTTCGCGAGGAGCTGATGCCCGTGATCGAGCGCAGCCAGGGCGGCCGCCGCCAGCATATGGGCGCGCGGCCCGTGATGGGCGCCCCCGCCCTAACGGAGCTGGAAAAACGCCGGGAGGAACTGCGCGCGGCCATTGAGCAGGAGGATTACGAGCAGGCGGCGCGCCTGCGCGACGCCATCCGGGCACTGGAGGCGAACGCATGATCAGCATCCGATCCGACCACGTTATTTTGAGCTGCCGGGTGCGCCTGGCCCGCAATTTGAAGGACAGGCCCTTTGTCAACAGCCAGAGCTGCGAGCAGGCCGAGGCCGTGATGCAGGATGTGAACGCCCTATTCCCTGCGGAAAAGGGCTACCACTCCCTGCGTATGGACGCCCTGCCCCCCCTTAGCCGCTCTTCCCTGGTGGAAAACCACCTTTGCAGCCCCGAGCTGGTCTCCTGCGGCCAAAGCGGGTTGATATTAAACGAAGCGAACACCCTCTCCATCATGGTCAATGAAGAGGATCACCTGCGCATCCAGGGCATCCTGCCCGGGCTCGACCTGCCCGGGGCCTATGCCCTTTGCCGCGAGGCGGATGAAACCATCGCCAAAGGCCTGCCCTATGCCTTTGACAGCCAGCTGGGCTACCTTACCGCGTGCCCTACCAATTTGGGCACGGGCATGCGGGCTTCGGCCATGCTGCACCTGGCGGGCCTGGCCCTTACCGGCCAGGCGGAGCCGCTTTTGAGCCGCATCTCCAAGCTGGGAGTGGCCGTGCGTGGCTTCTACGGCGAGGGCAGCGGCGCGCCGGGCCACATCTACCAGATATCCAACCAATACACCCTGGGCATGCAGGAAAAGGAGCTGATGGACGCCTTGTCTTCCATCATCACCCAGCTGGCCGCCCAGGAGGCCCGGGCGCGGGGCCTGCTTTTAACCAGGCGGCCGCTGGACTTGGAGGATATGATCGGCAGGGCGCTGGGCGTATGCCGCTACGCCCGCAAGATGGGCATTAAGGAATGCATGCAGGAGCTCTCCGCCATCAAGCTGGGGGTCAGCCTGGGGCTCCTCCCCTGCCCTATGGAGCGGATCGACGAGCTGATCGTGGCCTGCCAGGGGGCGCAGCTTTCCGATACCCCGCTCTCCGAAGAGGAAGAGAGCGCCGCCCGGGCAAACCGCCTGCGGGAAGCGCTGAAGGATTTATAACCAAAGCATTTAGATCGATACATAGGAGATAGCATATGGATTTCATCGACCGTTTTACCGAGGGCGCCCGCAGGGCGCTGGCCCTGGCGCAGGAGAGCGCCAAGTCCATGGGGCATAATTACGTGGGCAGCGAGCACTTGCTGCTGGGCCTTTTGCGCGAGGGCGAAAGCGCGGCTGCCCGGGCGCTTTTGCAATTGGATATCACCGAATCCGAGGTGGGCTCCCAGGCGGAAGCCTTGGTGGGCCATGGGGATTACCAATTCACAGACAGCTTCGGCTATACCCCCCGCACCAAGAAAATCTTGGAGCTGAGCCTCTACGAGGCCAAAACCCTCAAAAACAACTACATCGGCACAGAGCACATTCTCCTGGCCATTCTTAGGGAGCGGGATTGCGTAGCCGTACGCATTCTGGACGACCTCGGGTGTGATTTCAGCCTGCTGCGGCAGATGCTCAGCGGCACCACAGCCCAGCCCAAGGGCGCAACCCAAAGTGCGGGCGACCCGGATACCCCCGTTTTGAATCAATACGGCAAGGATCTCACCCGCCTGGCCAAGGAGGGCGAACTGGATCCGGTTATCGGCAGGGAAAAGGAGATCCAGCGCATCATCCAGATCCTCTCCCGCCGCACCAAGAATAACCCCGTGCTCATCGGCGACCCGGGGGTGGGCAAGAGCGCCATCATCGAGGGACTGGCCCAGCGCATCGCAAGCGGCAATATCCCGGAGCTGCTCAAAAACAAGCGGGTGGTCTCGCTCGACCTTGGCGGCATGCTGGCCGGCACCAAATACAGGGGCGAATTCGAGGAGCGCATCAAAAATGCCATCGACGAGCTGAAAAAGAGCGGCAGCACCATCCTCTTTATCGATGAGCTGCACACCATCGTCGGCGCGGGCGCGGCCGAGGGCAGCATCGACGCTTCAAACATCCTCAAGCCCGCCCTGGCACGGGGCGAAATCCAGGTGGTGGGCGCAACCACGCTGGATGAATACCGCCGCTACATTGAAAAGGACGCGGCCCTGGAGCGCCGCTTCCAGCCCGTAACCGTAGGCGAGCCCACCCGCGAGGAGGCCGTGCAGATCCTCTTCGGCCTGCGCGACCGGTATGAGGCGCATCACAAGGCCACCATTACGGACGAAGCCATCCGCGCTGCGGTGGAGCTTGGGGGCCGCTATATTGCAGACCGCTTTTTGCCCGATAAGGCCATCGATTTGATGGACGAGGCCGCCAGCCGCGTGCGGCTCAAAACCTATATCTCCCCGCCCGACATGAAGGTTTTGGAAGATAAGCTCACCGCCCTCTTGCAAGAAAAAGAGGAGGCTGTTAACAACCAGAATTTTGAAAGGGCCGCGTCCATCCGCGATGAAGAACACGCCCTGCGCCGCCAGATGCAGGAAAAAAAGGATCAATGGCAGAAGGATCGCGAAAGCACCCAATGCGTAGTTTCCGAAAACGACATCGCGGAGGTGGTGAACGCCTGGACGGGCATCCCCGTGAAGCAGCTCACCGAGGATGAAAGCGAAAAGCTGCTGCACCTGGAAGAATCCCTCCACAAGCGGGTGGTGGGCCAGGATGAAGCCATAGGCGCCGTCTCTCGTGCCATCCGCCGGGCGCGGGCGGGCCTTAAGGACCCCAAGCGGCCCATCGGCAGCTATATCTTCCTCGGCCCCACGGGCGTGGGCAAAACCGAGCTTTCCAAGGCGCTGGCGGAAGTGATGTTCGCCGATGAGGACGCCATGATCCGCCTGGATATGAGCGAATACATGGAGCCGCACAGCGTGAGCAAGCTCATGGGCTCTCCCCCGGGCTACGTGGGTTATGACGATGGCGGCCAGCTCACCGAGCGGGTGCGGCGCAAACCCTATTGTGTGATTTTGCTCGATGAGATCGAAAAGGCCCACCCAGATGTATTCAACACGCTTTTGCAGGTGCTGGAGGATGGCCGCCTTACGGATTCCAAGGGCAGAACTGTGGATTTCCGCAACACCATCATCATCATGACCTCCAACGTAGGCGCGAACCGCGTGGGCAAGCGCAACGTCATCGGCTTTGGCGTGGAATCCGCCGAGCTCACCTATGAGCGCATGCGAGAAGCCATGCTCGAAGAGCTCAAACGCACCTTCCGGCCCGAATTCCTCAACCGGGTGGATGAGATCATCATCTTCCACCAGTTGGAGCAGGAGCAGACGCTGGAGATCGTGGGGCTGATGCTCCATAGCGTGATCGAGCGGCTCCGCGAGCGGGGCATCGACCTCGCCGTAACGCCCGAAGCCCAGGCCCAGCTCTCCCGGGATGGCTTCGACCCCCTCTATGGCGCGCGGCCTCTGCGCCGTGCCATCCAGCATCAGGTGGAAGACAGCCTCAGCGAGGAGATGCTGGCCGGCCGCATCCGCCTGGGCGATCGGGTGGAATGCTATGTCGAGGATGATAAGCTGGCTTTCCGCAAAATAGAGACCGCCCAGGCGGAGGCGGAACCGGCGGAAGAAATCAATTAAAGAATATACGCGCGCGTGGCCTGCCGTTGCAAACCGGCGGGCCACGCTTTCGCATGCTTTTATAATTTACAAATTATTCAAGAGCCCATACACACAAATACGGCGAAACATGTTACAATCTATACTATGAAGCGGTTTTGTCAAAAGCTCCTATATGCTTTAACCCTTTGCCTGATCCTGGGTCTTTCCGGGGCCGCGCTGGCCTTGCCGGAAGGCTTCTTGCGCATTGGCGATTACGGGAGCGAGGTGGCGCAGCTGCAAAGCGATCTGGCCGCAGCCGGCTTTTACCACGGCGAGGTCAGCGGCACCTTTACCACCGATACGCAGGACGCCGTAATCGCCCTGCAAAAGGCGCTGGGCGTGGAGATGGATGGCATCTACGGCCCCTCTACGGCCGAGGCCTTTAAGGCCGCCCTCGACCAGGGCCGCCTGGGCGATGCGCGCAGCGCCACAGAACTGCCGCTCCAAGGCCGGGTGATCGGCATCGACCCCGGCCACCAGGCCGCCGAAGACCCGGATCTTGAGCCCCTGCTGCCCGGCAGTAACCGCACCAAGCCCCGCATGAGCAAAGGCGCGGTGGGCGTAAAGACCGGCACGCCGGAATGCCGCATCAACTTGCAGATCGGCCTCAAGCTTAAAGGCCTGCTCGAAGAGGGCGGCGCGACCGTGGTCATGACCCGCGAGAGCAGCGACGTATCCCTTTCCAACGTAGAGCGCGCCCAGCTAATGAACGAGGCCGAGGTGGATGTTTGGGTACGGCTGCATTGCGACGCAGCTTCCAGCGAACGCCTCAGCGGCTCCCACGCGCTGATCCCTTCCCGCGCCTACAATGAGAATATTTATAAAGACAGCCTGGCCCTGGCCCGTAGCGTGATGGAAGGCTTTTGTGCGGCCACAGGCGCTGCTGACGGCGGCATTACGGCCATGATGAACCAAACCGGCTTCAACTGGTCTTCGAGGCCGGTGATGGCCATCGAAATGGGTTATCTCTCCAATGCGGAGGATGATGTGCGGCTGGGGCGGGATTCCTACCAGATCGCCTGCGCCACCGGCATTTACAACGGCATCGCGGCCTATTATCAAGCGAAATGAGGTGTCCCCTTATGCGGCGCTTCCCCCTGCGCGCTTCCCTCCTGGCACTCCTTGCGGCGTGCCTGTTTTTTTATGGCTGCGCGGCCCCCGCGCAGGAGACCGGCGCTCCCATGGACGCGGCGCCCGCCCCGGCGGCGCCTTCCCCCGCCCCCTCCCCCACGCCCCGCATGGGCAACCCGGTTTGGCTCTTTTACGAGGATTTTTATAGCGTTTCCCAAAACCGGCTGGATGGCCTGCACGTCGCTTTGGCGCAATTAAGCGGCCCTGCGGCCATCGACGGCGAGCTAATCCTATGCGCCTTGGAAGAACGGCTCACGGAGGGCATGGTCTCCTTCGGCCTGCTGATGCAAGCCGATGACGGCGGCCAGGGCTATGCCTCCGCCGTGGAGGGCGCGGCCCCGGGCAGCGGAGTCATCAGCGGCAAAGACGGCATCTATGACCTCTCCTTTGCTTATACGGAGGGCGGCGTTGCCCTTGCCGGCACCCTAACCCCCTACCGCCTGCGTTACAGCCGCCACCTGCCGGAGCAGGAAGCCCCGGCTTATTCCCTGCTGCTGCTGCGCGCCAAAGGGGGCTGGGCAGCGGTGCTGGATCTTGGCGGCGGTCCGGCCTATGTGCTGCGCTGCGGCGGGGAGGAGCTCGGCCTTTATGCCATTGCCTACGGGGCTTTCTCCGCCACCGGCCCCATCACCTATACAAACTGCGCGGAGGGGGCCGCGCAGAGCTGGCTTTACGCAAACGGCGAACTTCACATACAAGGCCAGGGAGATCATGCATGAATACCTATACCCAAGAAGAACTGGCCGAAGCCCTGCGGGCCATCGACTCGATCATCCATAAATGCGAAAAGGCGCAAGAAAAATTCGCCGAGGGCATCCCCCAGCACACGCTTTTACGGCGCAGGCTAA
>CAZAZI010000050.1:0-8309 GCA_964489575.1 uncultured Oscillospiraceae bacterium
TGCCGGCCACGGCAATGCCCACGTAAACGATGAAATAGCTGGCGAAGACCTTTTTAATATCCAGCTTAACGATAAAACGCATGGTGAATACCACGATCAAGGCTATGTGCAGCAGGATCGCGGCCAACCAGATGAAGAGCGAAACGCCGCCAAGGAAGGGCTTGGTGTAAACGGAGAGCAGCATCAGCCCCATGGGGAAGGTAGCCGCTACGCTGAGCATAATGGGGTTTTTCAGATCCTCCTTGACCATAGCGGGGTAGAGCGCCCATTTGAGTACGATCAGCACCAGGGTCGCAAAGGAGAGAATGCCAAAGAGATAACGCACGGCTTCGGAATAGCTTTGCAGCAGGTTGCCCAAGGCCGCGCAGCCCAGCATCACGCCGCAAAGGGGAACGGGGACTTTTTGAATGATGGCTTTCATAAGCTTACACCGCCTGCGCCGCGTCCGTATTTACCAGGTTGAATTCACGAAGCACGATCTGCGCGACCTTTTCCGCTACCAGGCCCGTAAAGTGAATGCATTGCTCCTTATGCTCGCCCTTGCCCATATCGAATTCTTTGGTCAGAATGCGGCAGCAAAGCGCGTTCTTGCCATTGGCCTCTTTGAAATAATCGTGCAGTTCCTTAGCCACGGCCAGGTTCTTTTCTACCTTGGGGTCGCCCTGCTTGGTGCGGCCAAAAAACAGGCCCAAGGCCATTACGCCGCCGGAAACCGCGCCGCAAAGGCACTTGGAGCGGCCGATGCCTATGGGGAAGCCGGAAGCCATGGCGACTACCTCCTCGGGCACATCCAGCTCAAAATTGCTGCGAATGGAGGACATGACCGCCTCCGAGCAGAAAAACCCGCCCCGAAAAAGCTCCTCGGCATCCTTTTTGATCTTTTGTACGCTTACTTCATTTTTGATGTTCATGATTTGATGCTCCTTTTTGGAATGTATAAATTCAGATATAATAATCATACCGCACTCGTTGCGCGCAATCCAATTGCCTTTTCCTTCTCCTGCCGCGGGCGCATCGAAAATATCTATGCGTTTGGCGGGGTCCCGCCGGCCGCTTGTCTTGCGCCCGGCGATGTGTTAAAATAACTGTGGTATCTGGCTGAGCCAGTGATAACCAGAGGAGGATGGCCATGCAATTTCCCAAGCTGAGCGCGCCCTCGCTCAAAGATCTGTTCGTGCAGGAGCTGGAGCAAATGATCCTCTCCGGCAAGCTGGCCATCGGCAGTAAGCTGCCGCCGGAGCGGGAGCTTGCCCGGGCCATGCAGGTGAGCCGGGCCGTGGTCAATGCGGGCCTCACGGAGATGGAGGCCAAGGGCTTTGTGGAAATACGCCCCAGGGTGGGCGCTTTCGTGGCGGATTACCGCCGCGTTGGCACGGCGGAGACCCTGCTCTCCATTATGAAATACAATGGCGGCCGCCTGCGGCGCGATGAAGTGCGCTCCATTTTGCAAATTAAGCTGGTGCTGGATCGGCTTACCGCGGAGGAGGCCGTGCGCAACGCTTCCGATGCGGATATTGAGGTGCTCTCGGCGCGGCTTGAAACCTTTCGTCGGGCCGCGACCCCGGAGGAAGCTTCCGAGGCCGCCTTTGGCTATTACCACGAGCTAGCCCTGGTGAGCGGCAATACGCTGGTGCCCCTGATCTACCATTCCTTCCGCACGCCCATATTGAGCCTTTGGGCCCGCTTTGCCCGCAAGCACGATATCACTTCCCTCTACGATAACGCCGCGCGGCTGCACGGCTTTTTAGAGCGCCGCGACGCCGAGGGCGCGATCCGCTGCGTAGAAAGCTCCGTGGGGGACGCCATCGCCGGTTCGCGGGAGATCTATGAGGATTAAGGCAGGGCCCGGATTACATGCGGGCGGCTCGCCAATAGCGGCCGCCTGCCCGCGTTCTATGTTTTTCTGGGCTGGACCTTTGTGCAGGCTGTTGAATTCATATACGGGGTACGGCTGGCCAAGGATGCCTTTGCCAAGGCGCGGCCCTTTGCGCTGGGCCTGGTGTTGCTGTATTTCATCGTTTGCCTGCCCTATGTGTGTTCTTACATGGTTTACAGCATGCAGGTTTATCGTTTGCAGCAGACCCAAACGGAGTTTGCTTCGTCTTCATCCCCTGGCTGGATCCCTTCGTCCGGCATGTCATGCTGCTTTATGTCTATCCCTATAGTCCCGCTTTTCTGCTGGGAGGCATGGCCCTGCGCGTAACGCGCAAGATCAAGGAAAGCTGAAGCGGCGTAGCTTTTCATGTAAACAAAAGACGCACGCCAACCGGCATGCGCCTTTTCTTGTTTAAAACCGGGATGCTACTTTCCCCGCATGGCCTGGGGCGGCGGCTTGCTCACGGAGGTGGCCCGTTCCACGGGCATAATGAAGCAGAAGCCGTTGGCCGGGGATTTGGAGCCCGCCTTTTCCTTCACGGCGGCCATGATCCGCTCGGCCACCTCGCCATCGGCTACGCACAGCACCATTTCCTTTTCGGCGTCGATGCTGATGCCAAAGATCTCCTGCTGCACGGGGCCCGCGCCCCGGGCGTTGATGATCGTCGCCCCGCCCGCGCCCGCGCGGCGCGTCATATCCACGATGTCTTCCGCAAAGCCGGCGTTAACGATGACATAAATCGCTTTTAAATCATTTGTTTTTTCCATTTATATGACCCTCCACGATCAAAACGAGAGCTTTTCCACGGGTATGGTAAAGGCGATGCCGGTGTTCGGCTGGTCGAAATGGAATTGATCGATCAGCATCCGCAGCACGGCTTCGGCCTTGTCGTGGGGCAGCAGGCAGGTGATGACCACCTTGTTCTCCTCCGGCACCAGGCCAAACATATCCAGCAGGTAATTGGACTTAGCGGAGCCCTTGCCGTAAACGGTTTTAATCAGCCGCCCGCCCGCTTCCCAAAGCGCGTGCGTCAGGGCGGCCCTTTGCTTCCTGCCGGTGATCAGCGTAAGGTATTCGATGCAGCATGTAAAATCATTCATTCGTTTTCGCCTCCTCGACCGGGCCCGCTTCGCCGCCGCCGGGCGGCGCGCCGTCATCCTGTGCAACTTCTTCTGGGGCAACCTCCGTTGGGGCAACCTCCGTTGGGGCAACCTCCGTTGGGGCAACCTCCGTTGGGGCAACCTCCGCCATGGCGCTTCCCTGCGCGTGCCCGGAAAGGAAGCGCAGTTCCAGGGTGCCAAGCTCTTCCATTTCCGCGCTCTCGGCCTCGGCCATGCGGCCCTTTGTCTTCTTCAAGCGCGCATCGTAGATTATACCTAAAGCCTGTACGGCAATCAAGGGCGTAACGGAAATAAAGGCGATGATGCCGAACCCGTTCGTCAAAACCGACTGCGCGCCCGGGCCGGAAGCTTCGGCCACGGCCTGGGCCGCCCCCAGCGTCAGCGGCGTGAGGAAAGCCGAGGTCAGCGCGCCGCCTGAGACGCCGCCCGAATCAAAGGCCAGGCCTACGAAGAGGTTGGAGGTATATTTCATCATCACAAGCGCAACCGCGTACAGGGGCACTAAAAACCAGAGGATGTTGACCTGGGTAAGGATCTTTACCATGGCGAGCAGAGCCGCAAAGCCGATGCCGATGGCCAGCGTTAAGCGGATGGTCATCTTTTGGATGTGGCCGTTGGTGATCTCTTCCAGCTGCTCGCCCAGCACGGTGACCGCCGGCTCCGAAAGGGTGATGGCCGCGCCCAGGATGAACCCCACCAGCAGCAGCAGCCATTTGAAGCCGCTGGGCCGGGCCGGGCTGAGGAACACCTCGCCGATGTATTTGCCTGCAAAGGCAAAGCCGAAATCAATGCCCGAAAGGAAGATCAGCAAGCCGACATACACGGAAATAGAGCCCAGCAGGATCATGATAAATTCCTTTTTCGGCAGTTTTATCAGGAAAAACTGGAAGGGCAAGAATACGATCACCACCGGGAAAAGCGCCAGCGCCACGCCGCCGAGGTTCGCGAGAATGATCTCGCCCAGGTTCTCGGCAGCGCCCGGGTCGTATACGTTGGCGGCCGGCAGCGTACCGCCGTTCATGGCCTTAATGATGATGCCGTAAATGAACAGGGCCAGGATGGGGCCTACGGAGGCCAAGCCGATGATGCCGAAGGTATCCTCATTGGCCTTGTGTTTGGACATGGTGACCGAAACGCCCATGCCAAGGGCCAGAATGAAGGGCACGGAAATATCGCCGGTGGTCGCGCCGCTGCCGTCAAAGGCCAAGGCCACAAACTCTTCCGGCACAAAGAGGATGGTGAGGAAGGTGAGGATGTAGAGCACGGCGAAAACGGCTTTGATGGATAGGTCCTTCATAATGCGGAAGAGCGAGAACCCAACCATCACGCCAATGCCCGCGCCCATGATCCAAAGGAATACTGTTTCGTTGATCAGAGGCAGGATCATGTGCGTTTGCCTGGCAAGCACGGCAAGCGCGGGCTCGGCCACCGTAGCCAACAGGCCAAATACGAAACCGAAAAAGATGATGAAAACCGCCTTTTTTAGCTTGACCAGCGAGCTGCCCACCAGCTTGCCGATGGGCAAAATGCTGATGTTGAGGCCATCCAGAAATATCGACTGGCCCACTACCACGCTCACGTAGCCGACGACCAGTTTCACATAATCGAAAGCGTTCTGCATCGGTTCAACAAAAACACAAACGATTATGATAATCGCCGCCAGAGGCAGGGACGATAAAAAGACTTCTTTCAACGTGTTAATTAGTTTCATTCCAATATTATAATATAAACGAGAAAGTATTACAAGGCTATTTTCGTGACAAAAGCGCTAAAGTGAAGGATGTGCGCGGCGGATGTAAATAAAACAAACATCAGGCCAGCGGCGACTGCATGGGCACGGCCCGCGAGCTGATGGTTTTCCTCAAGGCATTTTTTGGCGGGAAGCTATTCAATACCGATATCATTTTAGACGCGTCGCAATATAGGAGCATGCAGCTTTCCATGCGCCCCTTGCGCTATGGCTGCGGGCATATGCAGATCCCGTTGGGCGGCATGGCCACGGCTTTTCAAGGCCAAGGGGCGCTTTTGGGCCATTGCGGCTCCACCGGCTCCTTCGCTTTTTATCACCCGGCTAAAGAGCTGTTTTTTGTGGGAGATGTGAACCAGATGGCCAACCCCGCCCTCCCTGTGCGGCTGGCGATCCAGCTGGCCATATCTATACGATAAGCCCCGCTCCGATCAGGAGCGGGGCCGGGAGGGCGGCCTGTTCTTCTAAGCGCGCTAAGCGGCAAAGGCGGGCCGGAGCTTTTCCTTCATGCGCATCAGGCGGTAGAGGCGAAGCATCTCGGCCGTGGCGCAGAGCTTATCCGCCAGGCAGATGAGGTAGGATTCGGCATAGCGGGGGAAGGAAGGGGTCAGCGGCCACATATGCTTGACGATGATGTCCCTTTCCTTTTGGCTCAGCTCGAAAGCGGCGTTTGCGTTATGCAGCGCCAGCTTGGGGTGGAGCAGCAGCAGCCGGGCGCGGAAGGCGAATGCCTCATCCCGCGTGCCGTGGTGCATATCGTGCAAAAGGCCGCCCCGGGCCGCGGCCCGCTGGTCAAGGCCGAAAAAGCGGCAAAGCAAAAAGCCCACGTAGGACACATAGAGGCTATGCTCCAAGCGGGAGATCTCCTGGGCGTGCTGGGTAATACGCCCCATCGCCTGAACCTGCGGGGTGTGTATCAAATCGCGAATGCAGGCGTAAAACTCCTGCCTATGCTGGTCTTTTCTCTGCATGGATATCCTTTCTCCCGTTACGAATGCGCGGCATTTCGCCCACGAGTTTTCACTATATCATAGATATCCACAAAATGCACCTGAAATTTCGCCCCAAATGCGGCTTTTTTTGTGTGCTCGCCTCCGGCCGGCCACAGGCTTTGTTTACGGAAAAATAATATCTATCTTTCTCCATCCTTTGCTACAATTGGATGCAGGGGAAGCATCCCCCATATTGGCCGGAGGGATTTATGAAACGCCTGTTAACCGCCTTGTTGAGCATCCTGCTGCTATGCGGCTGCGCCGCCCCGGCGGGGCATACGGAATCGAACGCGCCGCCCGCCGATCAAACGCCCGCGCTAACGCTTGCGCCCGCCCCTGCGGGTGCGCCTACCCCTACGCCCGCGCCCGCAATGGCCGCGTCCGTGGCGCTGACCGCGGAGAATTGCCTGGAACCCTGGGAGCCGGACTACGCGCTGGATATCGAAGCATCCTTTACCGGCGAGGGCTTCGATCTATTTTGGGCCTTCTATGAAGCCCTCCTTCAAGGCGGGTGGGATACGCTGGCCGAGGCCGCCGCCCTTTGCCCGCAATATATGCCGGAGGGCGGGGAAGCCTCCGTGGCCATTGAAAAGGCAAACGATTGGTGGGGCGAGTATGGCTTGAAATATAGGGATCAGGCGGGGTTGTTCCATATCACCACGCACATCGATGCCGCGATGAAGCTGGCCTATATCGAGCTTTCCAGCGGCTATGACTGCATCCTGCTGCTGTTCGATAAGCGGGCGGATGGCGCGTATATTCCCTTCAAGGCCGTGGAGATTTGGGGCGATTATCGATTCGAGACCTTTGGCGGCATCCGCTGGCTGGTATATAACCTCTGTGACCATGGCAGCGGAATCTGGATCCAAAGCGCGGATTGGTATAACCTCGACGACGGGCGGGTGGATATTTCATATTGCTATGATGTAAGCGAGATGCAGCTCACCCGGACGCCCCTGGGCTGGTGGGCTTTTGACGGTACGCTTACAGAGCCGCAGACCGTTTATGACGAGGCCGCGCAGCTGCTTGCCCTGCATATGACGGCCACGGCCCGGATAGAGCGCTACAAGGATGATGAAAACCCGATGGATTACGAGGAACCGGGCTGGGACAGCGCGTATCCCGTAGCCATCTGCTACGATATGGCAGCGCACAGGGCCTATACCTGCGCCGGCCTTTCGCAATGGTATCATGAGCCGGAAAACGTCACAAACTATGCTCGGCCCTTTGCGCGGGAATTGCGGGAGCTGGCCGGGCAAAGGTTCGGCATGGCCCATTGGTGGGCCGCGTGGGTGCTGGAGGGCGCTGGGGATTGGCAGGATTTTTACGCGCGCAACGGCTTGGTATACGTGGAGCGGGAGCGCGATAGGGGGTAAGGGAAAACGCACAGCCCGAACCAGCCTTCCTGCCCCTTGGCTGCTTGTGCCGGGGCGGGGCCGTATGTTAAAATTAACCAGAGGCCGCGCCCGAAGGGCGGGTAAAATAGATTACAAAGGAGATGCTGCAAATGTCTAAGATCTATAGCGTAAAAGCAAGGGAGATTCTGGATTCGCGCGGGAACCCCACGGTGGAAGTGGATGTGGAGCTGGAGAGCGGCATCATCGGCCGGGCCTCCGTCCCCAGCGGCGCTTCCACAGGCACGCGCGAGGCCGTAGAGCTGCGCGATGGCGACAAGGCCCGCTTTCAGGGCAAGGGCGTGCAGAAGGTGGTGGAGAACGTGCGCGCCATCATCGCGCCCGCCGTCATCGGCCTGGACGCGCTGGATCAGCGCAGGCTGGATCATCTTTTGATCGAGCTGGATGGCACCAAGAACAAATCCAAGCTGGGGGCCAACGCCATCCTGGGCGTTTCCCTGGCCGCGGCGCGGGCTGCCGCCAATTATCTCGACCTGCCGCTTTACCGCTACATCGGCGGCGCGAATGCCTATGAGCTGCCCGTGCCGATGATGAACATCCTCAACGGCGGCAAGCACGCGGATAATACCGTGGATGTGCAGGAATTCATGATCATGCCCGTGGGCGCGGACAGCTTTGCCGCTGCCCTGCGCATGAGCGCGGAGGTTTATCAAACGCTCAAGCGCGTGCTCAAGGGCAGGGGCCTAAGCACGGCTGTGGGCGACGAGGGCGGCTTTGCGCCCGATCTCGCTACCAACGAGGAGGCGCTCAAGCTGATCGTGGAGGCCATCGAAAAGGCGGGCTACAAGCCGGGCGAAGAGATCGCCATCGCCATCGACGCGGCCGCTTCCGAATTTTACACCGAGGGGAAATATGTTTTTGAGGGAGAAAACAAGAGCCGTACCAGCGAGGAAATGATCGCCCTCTATGCGGAATGGGCCGAGAGATACCCCATCATTTCGCTGGAAGATGGCCTTGCGGAGAACGATTGGCAGGGCTGGGCCACGCTCACGGCCAGTCTGGGCGGCAAGCTGCAATTGGTGGGGGATGATGTGTTCGTCACCAACCCCGGAATTTTACGGGAGGGCATCGGCAAGCACATCGCCAACTCCATCCTCATCAAGCTCAACCAGATCGGTACCCTTACGGAAACGCTGGATACCATCGAGATCGCCCACA
>CAZAZI010000051.1:0-8228 GCA_964489575.1 uncultured Oscillospiraceae bacterium
CTTGTGTTAATATTTGTCCGTCCTTTGATTATCTTGGGGCGGGCATTTTTATATGGCAAAAAAGCGGCACGCCGCTTTTTTGAGTTTGCGCAGCTTTAGCGCGCCCAATCCGCTATTCTTCCCCAGCGATATCTTGGAAAATGAAGCGGCCGCAGAAGGTGATATTGGTCTTATCGCTGCAGCCGCAGGGCTCAACGGATACAAACAGGCGGGGCTTCACATTGTCGCAGCTAAGATCAGCCATATCCGGCTCCTCGTCGCCGCAGATGTAGCGCACCACTTCATCCACCGCGGCGGAGCCCTGTACGCATACAGATACCTCGCCGCCGCAGGCGGATCTTATAGGACCTGCGCTGATCACATACGGGATCGCGCCGGTAAGGGTAAGGCGCTGCACAGGTACCTGGCACTGGCAGCCGCAGGGCAGCATGACGGGCATAGTGAGGGACTCCACCGAATAGCAAAGGAGGCTGGTGTCATAAGCAATGCGGGCGCAATCCGGATTGATGCCGCAAGCGTCGAAGGATTCATGCAGGGTAAAGGTTTCGCAAAAGGCTACGCTGCGCTTGCAGGGATCGCCGCAAAAGGTTTTGGCGCGAGCATCAGCGGCCTGCGCGGCCGCCTGTGAGCTTCCCTCCGCGACGGGCACCGTCTCCGCCGCTTTGCCCGCTTCGATGGGTGCGACTGCGGCAACAGGCAAAACAGCGCTGGGCGCAGCACCGCCGGGTACGTTTGCGGCGGGTGCGTCCACTCCTGTGTTGCGCATCCCCCTTGGCGCCGACCGCAGATGGCTGTTGTTCTGGTTCATATACATGCTCATACCAGTAATATTCCTTTCTCGCGCCCAGTGGCGCATGGTTATTGCATAATATGAAGCGCCCCCCCCATGTGTGAGCGGGTGTATATGCGTAAAAGAAAAACCGCCCGTTTATAAGGCGGTGAGGCGGAAAAGCTTAACAGCAAACGGCGGGATTCACTCCGCGCCGTTTTTGCTGTTTCGTTCATTTCATGGCGCTTGGGCGGCGGGCGCCGGCCCTGTAGTTTATGGCGAATACTAGCCTATTAGGTTGCTACATGGATGCATGTTGCCCGCAGAACAAATTTCGTGTTTTCTTCGTTATGGCAAATTACCAACCGTTCAGGTGGATTTTGTCCTCAATATTGCGCTCTATTTGTTGATTGATAGCGGCGTCGGGAGCGGTATGGCCCAAAGCGATGTAGCAGGGCATAAAATCGCGTATCGTCCTGCGTGCGTTTATAGCTTCATAAAGCTCCATTTTCCTTTCGCCTCCCGCGCGTAGCAGATCAATCGTTCTTGTTAAAAATGCCCAGCAAACGGCCGTATAGCTCCACGCCCGCCAGCAGGTTCTCCTCGTCGAAATCGAAGCGGCAGTTATGCAGGGGCTGGGTATTCTTGCCGCCCTGCACGCCGAGGAACACGAACAGGCCGGGAATATGCTGCTGGTAATAGGCGAAATCCTCGGCCGCCATCACCGGCTCCACCAGCTCCACATCCGCCATGCCGTCGAGGTAGGTATAGAAATCCTCCACCAAGGGCCGGGGGTTATCCACACAGGGATAGTGCATCAGCTCGCGAAACTCGAATTCCGCCCCCGTGGCCACGGCGAGCCCCTTGATCATGGCCATGATGCGCGCCCGCAGCTGCTCGAACACGGCGGGGCTGAATACGCGGAGGGTGCCGCTTAGGGTCACCTCGTCGGCAATGACGTTATGCGCCACGCCGCCCTGGATCTTGCCGATGGTAAGCAGCGTGTCCTGATGGGGATCCACGTTGCGGGTGATAGCCGTTTGCAGCAGGGTAATAAGAGCCGCGGCGCAAACGATGGCGTCCACGCCCATTTGCGGGCTGGCCCCGTGGGCGCTCTTGCCATGCACCAGCATGTCGAACTCGCAGGTCTGCGCCATCATTGGGCCCCAGCGTACCCCTAGCTTGCCCGGCGCCAGTTCGGGCCAAAGGTGCAGGCCGTAGATGCGGTCCACACGCGGGTTTTCCAAAGCGCCCTCGGCGATCATATTGCGCGCGCCGCCCTTGCCCTCCTCCGCGGGCTGGAAGAGCAGCACTACGTTGTATTTGAGCTTGTCCCGATTTTGGTGAATTAGCCGCGCCGCCAGCAGCAGAATGGTCATGTGGCCATCGTGGCCGCAGCCGTGCATGCTGCCTTCGTGAGCAGAGGCATAGGCCGCGCCGGTCAGCTCGGTGGTGGGGATGCCATCCATATCCGCCCTAAGGGCAATGGTCTCCCGCGCGCCGGGGGCCATATATACGGCCTTGATCCCCGTGCCCGCCAGAATATCCACCCGATCCGGCCTGGCCTTGGAGAGGGCGCGCAGAACGAAGGCGTGCGTCTCAAAGACTTCAAAGCCCAGCTCGGGAATCCTATGCAGTGCCTGGCGAAGTTCGGCGGCCTCCTCTTGGAGCGCCAGCACAGCCGGGTGCAAACGCATATAAAAATTTACCTCGCTTCCTAGTTTGTCATATGCTGTCGCATCCTAGCTTATCACAAGCCGCCCGCCCCTGGCAATGGCCCGGGCGGCCGTTTTCTGCTTCATATTATAATAATGCCCCGCGCGACATATTTGGCTTTCTAAAACAAAAAGTGGCAAAGCCGCTTTTATAGCCTAGCACCAGCAGCAGCACGGCATGCCGAAGCTGCTGAAGCACAGGGCGCTGGCGCACAGGTCGCAGCCGCCGCAGTTGGCCTGATAGCCGCCGGCCGGCCGGGTATAGGGGTTGCCGGTATTGCGGATGGTATGGTAGGCGCTGGCGTATTCGGCGTTGCCCGGCTCCTGTTGGTAGGCGATGGTGAGGTATTCGTTGGCCTTGTCGTACCAGCCCTGGCGAAGGTAGATGATGCCATAAAGATAATACCATTCCGCGTTGCGCACGGTAATTGCGTCCAACACGGCCTTGGCGGCCTGGAGGTTGTTCTGGCCGAGGAAGGCCCGGGCGCGAGCGAATTCCGCAGCGTTTGGCCCGGCGTAGGAGCTGCCGCCGCCGCTGTAGCCGCCGTAACCGTAGCCGTTAGGGCCCCGGCTGGCCGTGCCGCCGCCTTTTTTGGTAAGCAGTTCATAGGCCTCGTTGATTTCCACCAGCTTTTCATTGGCAACCTCCCGCAGGGCCGGGTCTGTATAGCGATCCGGGTGGTATTTCTTAACCAGCTGCAAATAGGCCGCGCGGATCTCCTCCGTTGTGGCGTTCTCGCTCACCCCCAGCACCTTATAGGGATTATTCATCCTTGGCCTCCAATACGCCGCGCATCCTGGCCGCGCAGCCTTCGTATAAAATGTTATCCAGCAGGCCCTTGTGGGCCTCGATATCCAACAGCTCGTAAGCGCCCAAGGCCTCGTTTTGTGAAAGTGCCAGCAGGAAGCGCGCCCGCTCCTCCCCCGCCGCCGCGGCGAGAAAGGCGTTGTAGGCCCCGCGCTTGCCGTCCTTGGCCCGGTCGTCCCAGGCATCCATCAAATAAACCCAGCGGCCCATGTGGTAGAGGACTTGCGGCACAACCCGCCGGGCCGAGCCTTCGGGAAGGGGCGCTTGCTCTCCCACGGCGCGCATCAGGCGGGCGAAAGCATCCGCCGGCGCGTCCAGTTCCTTGCAGCCCTCTTTTTCAAGCCGGATCAGCTCCGCGATGCCCCTGCGGATGGCCGCGTCCAGCTGCGGCGCGCGCGCTTGCGCCCGGCGGGCCGGGCCGGCCAGGGCCAGCCGCCCCATAGGCGCGCCAAGCTTGCGTTCATCGCGCCAATCATCGGCCAGCTTATACCAGGCCAGAAGGATATCCAGATCCGCCGCAAAGGAAACAGAGGGGCCGCTTAAGGCCATGGGCCGTTTTTTGAAGGGATGAAAGGGGCAGCTGGCCAGGCAGGTAGCGCCCTCCCCCGAAACGCCTGCGAGCAGAAGGGCGACGAAGGCGCAATCATAGCTCAGGGCCAAGCGTGCGCCCTGGCCGTAGCGGCCGCCGATGCATTTGCACAGGCCGCAGTACCAAGCCTTGTATTCCGCCTCCTCGCGAATCTTCAATTCATCCCGGCAGGGGCCGATATAACCGAACATTCCACATCCCGCCCATAGATATCCATTTTAACCATTGTATCATTTTTCCCACGTTGTACAATATTTTTTTGCCCGGCCAACTATATTTGGGGGCAAAAATAAAAACGGTTTGAAATGATGTGGAATCTTTGCTATAATTTATCATGTACTATGCCGCGTATACACGGCAAAAATAAGGAGGAAAAAATGAAGAAATTTCTAGCAATTTTCCTGGCTGTTGTCTTCGCCCTATCCATGGCAGCTTGTGGCGCGCCTGCGGCCGAGCCCGCAACGCCCGCCGCGCCCGCAGCCCCCGCAGCCGAGCCCGCAGCGCCCGCTGAGCCCGCAGCCGCTGAAGGCACCTATGAGATCGCGCTGGTTACCGACGTCGGCAACATCGACGACAAATCCTTTAACCAGGGCTCCTGGGAAGGCGTTGTGGCCTATGCCGAAGCCAATGGTAAAACCTACAACTACTACCGCCCCTCCGAGGATAGCGACGAAGCCCGCATCGAAACCATCAAGACCGCCATCGACAAGGGCGCCAAGGCCGTTGTCATGCCCGGTTACCTCTTCGGCGCGGCCGTGCAAGCCGTGCAGGGCGAGTATCCCGACGTGATGCTCCTGGGCCTTGACCTGGGCCTGGGCGATGTGCCCGAACCCACCGCCAACACCGCCCTCATTACCTATCAGGAAGAGCAGGCCGGTTACTTTGCCGGTTACGCAGCCGTGAAGGAAGGCTACACCAAGCTGGGCTTCCTGGGCGGCATGGCCGTTCCCGCGGTGGTTCGTTATGGCTACGGCTTCGTGCAGGGCGCGAACGATGCAGCCAAGGAGATGGGCAATGTGGCAGATATCCAGATCAAGTATTGGTACTGTGATTCCTTCGCCCCCTCTGATGATATCAAAACCAAGATGAGCAGCTGGTATACCGAGGGCACCGAGGTCGTCTTCGCTTGCGGCGGCGGCATCTACCTCTCTGCCGTGGGCGCGGCTGAGGAAGCCAAGGCCAAGGTTATCGGCGTGGACGTTGATCAGAGCGCGGAATCCGAGTTGATCATCACCTCCGCCATGAAGGAGCTCAAGCAGTCCGTCGTCGTGGCGCTGACCGCCCTCTTCAACAACGGCGGCACTTGGCCCGCCGAGTATTCCGGTACCGAGCTCAAGCTGGGCGCCGCCCAGGATTGCGTGGGCCTGCCCACCGCCCAAGGCTCCTGGCGTTTGGCCAACTACACCGTCGAGCAGTATAATGAGCTGTTCACCAAGGTGAAGGATGGCTCCGTGGCCATTTCCAGCGATATTGCCAACCCGCCCGCCGCGGATATCGCCGTGGATTACCAGAACTAAGTTCCACACCCTTCTTGGGCAACCTATGGGGCTGGGCTTTAGCCCGGCCCCATTTTTTCTTACATCTATTTCACTTTACATGCTATCATTTATAATATAATAGAACGATAGAGGTATCCTCCCTTGGGCGGTCCCAAGCCTCATTTCTTTCACCAAAGGGGATTACATATGAACGAATATGTCATCGAAATGCTGAATATCACCAAGGAGTTCCCAGGCATCAAGGCCAACGACGATATCACCCTGCAGCTGAAGCAGGGCGAGGTTCACGCATTGCTGGGGGAAAACGGCGCGGGTAAATCCACGCTCATGAGCGTGCTTTTCGGCTTATACCAGCCCGAAGCGGGCACCATCAAAAAAAACGGGCAGGTCGTTTACATCAAAGACCCGAACGACGCCAACGCCCTCAACATCGGCATGGTGCACCAGCATTTTAAGCTGGTGGAGGTCTTTACCGTGCTGGACAATATTATATTGGGCGTAGAGCCCAGTAAAATGGGCTTTTTGCAAAAAAAAGAGGCAAGGCAAAAGGTGCTGGCCCTTTCCGAACGTTATGGCCTCAAGGTAGATCCGGACGCGCTGATCGAGGATATCTCCGTGGGCATGCAGCAAAGGGTCGAGATCCTCAAAATGCTCTATCGGGATAACGACATCCTCATTTTTGACGAGCCCACAGCCGTGCTCACTCCCCAGGAGATCGACGAGCTGATGGCCATTATGCGCTCCTTCACCAAGGAGGGCAAATCTATCCTCTTTATCACCCACAAGCTCAACGAGATCATGGCCGTGGCGGATCGATGCACGGTTCTTCGCAAGGGCAAGTGCATCGGCACGGTGGATATCCAAGATACCACCAAGGAGGAGCTATCCCGCATGATGGTGGGCCGCGAGGTCAGCTTTGCCGTGGAAAAGGGGGCGCTAAACGCGGGCGAATCCATCCTGGAGGTCCGCAACCTTACCGTGCCCAGCAAGCTCCATAAAAACAACGCCGTCAAGGATGTTTCCCTCAGCGTGCGCAGGGGCGAGATCGTCTGCCTCGCCGGCATCGAGGGCAACGGCCAGAGCGAATTCGTATCAGCTCTCACGGGCCTTGAAAAGATGAGCGCGGGCCGCATTACCCTTTGCGGCCAGGATATCACCGCGGCGCCCATTCGCGAGCGCAGCAAGCTCGGTATGAGCCACATCCCGGAGGACCGGCATAAATACGGCTTAATATTGGATTATTCCCTCGAAGAAAACCTGGTGCTCCAGCGATATTGGCAGCCCTCCTTCCAAAAAAACGGCTTTTTGCGCAAAGGCGAGGTGCGCAAATATGCGGACCACCTTATCGAGCAATACGATATCCGCTCCGGCCAAGGAGCGGTGACGAGCGCGCGCAGCATGTCCGGCGGCAACCAGCAAAAGGCTATCATTGCCCGCGAGATCGATAAGGGGCCGGAGCTCCTGGTCGCCGTGCAGCCCACCCGCGGGCTGGACGTAGGCGCGATCGAATACATCCACAAGCAGCTGGTGGCGGAGCGCGATGCGGGCAAGGCTGTGCTGCTGATTTCCTTAGAGCTGGATGAGGTGATGAATGTGAGCGACCGCATCCTGGTGATGTACGAGGGCGAAATTGTGGGCGAGTTCGACCCGAAAACCACCACGGTGGATGAGCTGGGCCTTTATATGGCCGGCGCAAAGCGCCAAAACGCAGCGGATCAGGAGGTTGTCGCATGAAAACAAAGCTTCAGAGGCTTCTTAACAGCGCGGGCTTCATCAGCTGCCTGGCCTCCATCGCCTCCATCATCGTGGGCCTGTTGGTGGGGCTCATCCTGCTTTACGCCTTCAACGCGTCCTTTGCGATGCATGGCTTCCGTCAGATTCTCACGGCGGGCTTCAGCTCGCTGGATAAGCTGGCTAAGGTGCTCTACCAAAGCGCGCCGCTGATCTTCACGGGCCTTTCCGTTGGCTTCGCCTTCAAAACAGGCCTGTTCAACATCGGCGCGACCGGCCAATACACCGTGGGCGCTTTCTGCGCCCTGGTCACCGTGATCCAGTTTCAGCTGCCCTGGTATATGGGCCTCTTGGCCGCCCTGCTCGGCGGCGCGATCTGGGGCGCGATCCCCGGCTTCTTTAAGGCCCAGTTCAACGTGAACGAGGTTATCACCGCCATCATGTTCAACTGGATCGGCCTTTTCACGGTAAACCTGGCGCTCAATAACATGCCGATGATGCTGGCTAACTTCTGGGGCGCCGTCAATAAAGACCGCACCGCGGCCCTGGCCCAGGCCAACCCCGGCGGCATGATCCCCAAGGCTGGGCTGGACGAGCTCATGCATTCCAACTATATGAACATCAGCATCTTCATCGCCGTCGCCTTCGCCATTGTGATCTGGATTATCCTATCCAAAACTACCTTCGGCTACGAGCTCAAGGCCTGCGGTTACAACCGCAACGCCAGCGTATACGCTGGCATCAACGCAAAGCGCAACATCGTGCTCGCCATGATCATCTCGGGCGCGCTCTCGGGCATCGGCGGCGGCATCTACTACCTGAGCGGCACGGCTCAATATACCTTGGTCAAGGCCCTGCTGGCCATGGGCTTCAACGGCATCCCCACGGCCCTTCTGGCCTCCTCCCATCCCCTGGGCACCATCTTCAGCGCCCTGTTCATCTCCTATATCCAGGTGGGGGGCGACGCCATGCAACCCGAGTTCGTGAAGGAGATCATCGATATCATTATCTCGGCCATCATCTACCTGGCGGCCTTTGCCCTGCTGATGCGCAGCCTGATCTCGCGGCTGCTTAAGCCCAAGGGCGGCAATGTCAACGACGAACCCAAGGCGGATAC
>CAZAZI010000052.1:0-8060 GCA_964489575.1 uncultured Oscillospiraceae bacterium
TTTGGCCGCGTAGGGTTTCCAACCGAGCGCAGAGGGCGGGCAGCGGGTCACCCGCAAAGCCGGCCGCCGTATTGACCTGGGCCGCCATCGCCTTGGCCCCGCTCTCCCAGCGCAGGGCGCGGGGCAGGAAGACTGCCTCGGCAACGCCCGTAGGCAGCAGCTTGTAGAAGGCGGCGCAGGTATTTGCAGCAAGGGCCTGGCACAGGCCTGTGGGCGCGTTGGCAAAAGCCAGGCCGGCCATGCATTGGGCCTCGTGCAGGGTCTCCCGCGCCCGCACATCACCGGCCACCGCAGCCTCTAGTTGGGCCAGGATATCCCGGGCGGCACGCAGGGCCAGGGGCTGGACAAAGCTGCCCGCGCCCCGGCTCAGGGCCTCAAGCGTCTGGGCAAGGGCGGCCATGCCGCCCCGCGCCAGCTCCGGCCCCGGGCTGACTGCGGCCAGATCCGGATCCACAATGCCGATATCCGGCGCAAGGACAGGATCCAGCAGCAGGTGCCGCTTGCCTTGGATAGGATCCAGCAAAAAGGCCGCGCCGCCCAGTGCCCCTTCCCCGCCCCCGCCCGTGGGCGCGGCCGTGATGCGGGCCAAGCCCCGCAGCTTGGGCATCGCACCATTGTTCGTCAGGGCATCCGGTGTGGTGGCCGGGCTTTCATAAAATATCCACATGGCCTTGGCCGCGGAAATGCTCCCTTCGCTGCCTACGGCCACGATCCAATCCGGCTTGAACTCCTGCATGGCCCGCGCCCCCGCCTGGGCCTGTGCCAGCGTGGGCCCGCCCCTTGCGCAGATAAAGCTGCGCACATTTAGCCCCGCCCCTTGCAAATAGCCTTCCGCCCGCTGCATAAAACCGCTCTCGCGGCTCATGCCATCCCCCACGATCAGCGCCCGCCGCCCTTCCAGCTTGCGCAGTTGCGCCAGCGAGCCCCTGCCGTAATAAATATCCCTCGGTATGATAAACCTTGCCATGCGCCTGCCTCCCATATGCTGCTGCCCCTAGTGTTGCGCAAAAAAAGAAGGCCTATCCCTCGATCTGGGATAGGCCATGGCCGTTTACCAGGGCATCACAAAGCCTTCGTCAGGCACATAGTCGCGCGCCTTCATCTCCTCGGCGCTGGCCAGGAAATACTTGTTCGGCTTGCCACCCGTATCCGCAAAGGTGCAATCCACATACAGCGTTTCGCCGCCTAGGCGCACCATATTCCAGGCGTGGCCCTCCCCTTCCTGATAGCCGTTTACAGTCCAGCAAGGCAGATCCAGCTCGTTGCATAGGGCCTGAAAGGCGCGGGCATAGCCCGTGCAAACCGTTTTGCCAGCCACCAGCGCCCCATAGGCGCTGCGCAGGATCTGCATCTCCTGCGTGAGTGTTTTTTGTTCTGTTGCCTCGCGGATATCATCGTCATATTCCGTGATCTCCATTACCCGCTCGAACACGGCCCGATAGGCCGTTTCCGCATCCGTCCTCTCACCCAGCCGCGCTTTGAGCGCCTGCGCTTCGGCCTCGATGGCTTTATCCAGCTCCGCCTGGGCCTCGGCGATGCGGCTATCCGTGGCGTCAAATTCCAGCCAGAAGCGGCCGATCTGACGCGGGCTTGGGTTTTCCAGCAGCTCGTACCAGATGGAATCCCCCTCGCAGGCCAAAGAGGCGCTGTTGACCTCGGCGGTATTGATCCAGCTGAAAAGCGTTTCCTCATCCGGCCGGACATCCTCCAGGATAAGGGTCACCTTATCCGCCCCGGCCGCCCAGCCTTCCACCAGTACGTCGATCATCTCCAGGCTGTTATCCACCACCGGGATATCCATTAGGGGGATCGTATCCGGTTCGAACTCCAGGTTGATATCCAGCTCAATAAAGGTTTCGCCATCCGTGTCCGAATATTCGCTTAGCACCCACTGCGCGCTGGAAACCAGATAAACATAGGCGTAATTCGTATTGAGGACGGTATCCAAGTCCTGCTTAAGAGTAGCGTTGAAGGCATCGAGATCTTGCCATTTATAAAGGCGCAGGGCCTGCTGCCGCTTGGCTTCCATCATATGCGTGAGCAGGGCTTCCAGCGTGCCTTCCCCATAGGCTTCCACACCCAGGCCGCCCTGCGCATCGCGGGGCATATCCGCCAGCAGGCCCGCCTCCGCCTGCGTGAGGGTGATGCGGGTGGCTACATAGCCCCGCTCCTGCGTGCAGGATACATCGTATGCCGCAAGGAAGCGGCGCATGGGGTAGCTCGCGCTCTCCCGCGCCTCCCACAGCCCATCCCGCACCGCTTGCTCCACCGCCGCCCGGCGGCCCCGGTAGTTGAGGCGCAGCTCCGTTTGCCCGCCGAGGATGGCTTCCTCGGTCATTTCGCGAAGGACGCCGGGGTCAAGCTCCTCTATTTTGATCCCCTGGCGCAAAAGGGCTTCCCGAGACGGCTGGCAGCCGGATAGCGATAAGAGCAGCAGCGCGCACAGAACAAGGGCCGCGATCCGTTTCATGAAAACCTCATACTTTCCGTTTTTTAAAAAAGGGGAGAGCGTCACTCCCCCCTTCGCGTTTTGTGAAAACCCTTTTAATAAGCCCGGCCGAAATACATCAGGTGCTTGGCCTTCTTATCGCAGAAGATACAGTTCTCCCCATGGCCCTGTGCGTCGTAATCCAGGGTATAGCAGCGTGTGGAAGCGCCGGTGATAGATTTAATCTCATCCTCACAATCCCGCTCGCCGCACCAGGGCGCACGTGCAAAGCCGGTTTTCACAGCCTCCATGAACGCGCCGAAATCCCGCACATCCCGCGTGCGTTCCGCGCGGATCGCCAGCGCCTTGTTGAACATGCTCTGATGGATGTCGTCCAGCAATTGCTTAATGGTATCCTCCAGGCCCTCCAGCGAAACGAAGAGCTTTTCGTGGGTATCCCGCCGTACCAGCACGGCCTGGTTCTTTTCGATGTCTTTGGGCCCGAGTTCAATGCGCACAGGCACGCCCTTCATCTCCCATTGGTTGAACTTCCAGCCCGCGCTCTGCTCGCTGTCGTCCAGCTTTACACGGATGCCCGCGGCCTTGAGGCCGTGGAATACTTCGTCGGCCTTATCCATCACGCCCTCCTTATGGGTTGCGATGGGCACGATCACGGCTTGATAGGGCGCGATGCGGGGGGGCAGCACCAGGCCGCGGTCGTCGCCGTGCACCATGATCACGCCGCCGATCATACGGGTGGAGGTGCCCCAACTGGTAGTGTGGCAATATTCCTGGCGGCCTTCTTTGCTCAGATACATGATTTCGTAGCTCTTGGCAAAATTCTGCGCCATGTTGTGCGAGGTACCCATTTGCAGGGCCTTACCATCCTGCATCATGGCCTCCATGGTATAGGTGGCATACGCGCCGGCGAACTTTTCCTTTTCGCTCTTGCGGCCCGTGAGCACGGGGATCGCCAACACATTCTCGGCAAAATCCTTATAGACGCCCAGCATGCGCATGGTCTCCTCCTGGGCCTCGTCGAAGGTGGCGTGGGCCGTGTGGCCCTCCTGCCAGAGGAACTCCGCCGTGCGCAGGAAGGGGCGGGTGCTCTTTTCCCAGCGCATTACGTTGCACCACTGGTTCATCAGCATGGGCAGATCGCGGTAGGATTGGATCCACTTAGCGTACATGGTGCCGATGATGGTTTCGCTGGTGGGGCGAATGGCCAGGCGCTCCGCGAGGGTTTCGGTGCCGCCCTGGGTGACCCAAGCCACCTCCGGCGCGAAGCCTTCCACGTGTTCGGCCTCCCGCATGAGCATGCTCTCGGGAATCAGCAGGGGGAAATAGGCGTTTACGTGCCCCGTATCCTTAAAGCGCTGGTCCATCTGCGCCTGCATCAGCTCCCAGATAGCGTATCCATAGGGCTTGATGACCATGCAGCCCCGGACTTCGCTGTAATCCGACATATCTGTTTTAATCACTACATCGGTATACCATTGGGCGAAATCCTCGCCGCGGCTGGCGATGTGCTGTACGAATTCCTCGTTGTTCTTTGCCATGCTGCTCTTCGTTCCTCCAAGCTAAATAAATGCGATATCAAAAAACACTATAGCATCCGTCCGGAGCCTTGTCAAATGCCCCTGAGTATGTCGTCGATGATGTTGTCCAGGCCGCTGGGCAAGCTCATGGCGGGCGCGGCCGCAGCCTGTGCGGGCGCGGCGGAGAGGATGTCCCTCACGGAATAAACCTGCTCCTCTGCGGGCGCTTTTGCAGGCGCCGGCCCATCCAGCGCGCTCACCAATTCCGCCAAGAGCGCGTCCGCATCCAGCTCGGATTCCGTACGGATCACCGGCGCGGCCTCGATCTGCGGCTCGGGCTGGGGCGCGGGCCGGGTTTCGGGTTCCGGCTGCGGCTCGGGCTGGGGCGCTTGTGCAGGCTCTTCTCCGGGGAGCGAGCGGCCCTGTAGGGCATAGATATTCTGCATCAGCGCCTGGGGCGAGCTATAATCCTGCGGAAGCGCCGCCTCCTCCACCTTGGCCGTACCCGTGCTGGAATTTCCGATGTCCAGCACGAAAGAGCCAAAGGCCGCGGCCTGCTGCCGAGCCTCCTCCGCAGCCTGGCGCAGGCGCTCCTTTAGGCCGGCTGCCTTTTGCTCGGACTCCGCCACATAGGCATCCGCCTGGGCTGTGCGCTGGGCCGCCTGCTGCTGTGCCTCCGCGCGGATCCGTGCCGCCTGCTGCCGCGCTTCTGCGCACACCTGGGCCGCCTGGCCTTCCGCCTGGGCCCGGATCTGCCCGGCCTCCCGTTTAGCCGTCTGTATGGTCTCCTCGGCTTCCTTTTTGGCAGCGTCCCGTTCCGCATAAGCGTTGCCCACGACCTGGGTCTTGTAGGCGTCCGCTTCCTCGCGGATGCGGGCCGCCGCGCGCTGGGCCTCCGTTAGGGCATTGATGATTGCCTCGCCCCGGGAACGGTAGCCCGTTACCTCTGCCTGCAACTGGGCCTCCCGGCCCGTAAGCTCCTCCACCCGCTTGGTCAGAACGGCGATCTCCGCCTCACGCTGGGCCACAGCGCTTTCCCGCTGCGCCAGCATTGCCTGCAATTCCTTCTTCCCTGCCATAAATGCAACTTCCTTCCCCTGAATTCTATATGATGGATCATGTTCCTTGCCTTCTCCTATATATCCAGACGCTGCTGCGAATCCGCCGGAGCAGCCTCCGCCGGGGCAGCCTCCGCTGGGGGCGGCGCGTAGCCCATATGCGCATAGCCCGCGGGCAGCACGATGCGGCCCCTGGGCGTGCGGGCGATCAGCCCCAGCTGCAAAAGGTATGGCTCGTAAACATCCTCGATGGTGGTGGCGTCCTCGCCGGTAGCGGCGGCGATGGTATCGAGGCCCACGGGCCTGCCGCCGAATTTTTCGATCATGGTGAAGAGCATGCGTCTATCTACCTTATCGAGCCCCAGCGCATCGATAGCCAGCATCTCAAGGCCCGCCCGGGCCGACGAAAGGTCGATGCTGCCGTTGCCGCGCACTTGGGCATAATCCCGCACCCGCTTCAAAAGCCGGTTAACGATGCGCGGCGTGCCCCGGGAACGGCCGGCGATTTCCAGCGCGGACGGCCCGTCGATCTCGATATGCAGGATATCCGCGCTGCGGCGGATGATCTCTTGCAAATCTTCCGGAGCATAAAGCTCTAACTGTTCTTTGATGCCAAAGCGATCCCGCAAGGGTGAAGTAAGCAAGCCCATGCGGGTAGTAGCCCCGATCAGGGTAAAGCGGGGCAAATCCAGCCGGATGGAATGGGCGCTGGGGCCTTTACCGATAATGATATCCAGCGCGTAATCCTCCATCGCCGGGTAGAGCACTTCCTCCACGCTGGCGTTAAGGCGGTGGATCTCGTCGATAAAGAGGATATCCCCGGGCGCGAGGTTGGTCAAAATAGCGGCCAGATCGCCCGCGTGGCTGATGGCCGGGCCGCTCGTGACCCTTAGGCTCCCGCCCATCTCATTGGCCACGATGGCGGCCAGGGTGGTTTTGCCCAGGCCCGGCGGGCCATAAAAGAGGGCATGATCCAGCGGCTCGCATCTGTGCTTGGCGGCCGCGATATAGATGCGCATGTGTTCCTTCACATGGTGCTGGCCGATATACTCGTTTAAAAAGCGGGGCCTGAGGCTATATTCGGTTTGTTCATCCTCCAACATCATGGAGGAGGTGATGAGCCGTTCGTCCATCCCGTTCTCCTATTTCCTATTTGGCCGCAAGGCTCCTTAGAGCCGCCGTGATCATATCCTCGACCCGCTCGCAAGCCGGCGCGGCGGACACGGCCCGCCCGGCTACCACGCCATCGTAGCCCAGGGCCACCAGGGCGGCCGTGGCCTCGGCCCGCATATCCAGCGAAACGCCGCCGCCAAGCTCGCCGGTTGCGCCCATATCCGCCGAAACCTTTTCTTTCAGTTCCAAAAGTAGGCGGGCGGCCGTCTTTTTTCCCATGCCCGGCACCCGGCTCAAAGCGGCGTCGTTCTCCGTGAGGATAGCGGCCGTGATATCGGATACGCTCAAATGGCTCAGCACGGCCAGCGCCAGCTTGGGGCCCACCCGGGTCACGCCGATCAGCCGACGGAACATGGCCCGCTCCTGCGTCGTGGCAAAGCCATAAAGAGATACCGCATCCTGGGCCAGGTGAAAATGCACATACAGCTTGGCTTGAGCCCCGGTTTGCAGGGTCTTTAGCGTGGCTGTGGAGCATTGCAGCTCGTAGCCCACGCCGCCCGCCTCAACCACGGCCCGATCCGGCGCGAGCTCATCCACAATGCCGCGAATATGTGCAAACATGATCTATCTCCTCAATCGTATGCTAACGGATGCGGAATTCCTCCGCTGCCGGGCCGCAGGTATTGGCATGGCAAATGGCCGCGCCCAGGGCGTCCGCCGCGTCATCCGGCTTGGGCAGTTCTTTGAGGCAGAGCAGAAGGCGTACCATCTGCTGGATCTGCCGTTTATCCGCGTGCCCGTTGCCGCACACGGCCAGCTTGATCTGCATGGGGGTATATTCATACAGCGGCAGGCCCGCCTGCTGGGCCGCCAGAAGAGCCACGCCCCGCCCGGCCCCCACTTGCAGGGCCGTCGTCACGTTGCGGTAGAAAAAAAGCTCTTCAAAGGCCACCTGTTCCGGCTTATAGAGGCCGATGAGCTGGCGCACCCCCAGGTATAGCTTATCCAGCCGCTGGGGAAAAGGCTCATCCGCGGCCGTTTCGATCACGCCATAGTCCACGGGCCTGGGCCGCTGGCCCAGCTTGGCTTCCACCACGCCGTAGCCCAAAATAGCATAGCCCGGATCGATGCCCAAAATGATCAATGCTCCACCTCATATTTATACTTATTTTATTGTACCATGGGAATTTCTGTTTCACAACCCGATTTGCGCCGCTTCAAGCGGAAAAGGAGCGCTTAATGATGGCGCTCCCTGTGCTCCGTATCTCCCTTTATCCCTCGATGCCTTCCAAATAAATATTGATATCCTCCAGGCTGTCGAAGGGCAGGCCCTCGGCGCATTCCTCGGCCGCGTCCGGGGGCAGCTTCACATCCAGGGTCAGCAACACCTCCACATCCAGCGTTTCATTCGTTTTGCGCACGGTGAGGGCTTCATCCTCCAGCAGGAGAACATAGTGCTCGGGGCAAAAGCGATCCGATTGAAGGCACAGCGTCACCACCCGGGGGCTGAAGGCTTCCACCGCCCCGGCTCCATAGGCTGCCTCCAGCTCCAGTCGGGTCTTGCCGATGATGGGCTGCGCATCCGTCAGCTCCACAATGTGGCCGCAGGCCATTTGATAGCGCCAGGTTACGACCGCATCCGGGGATACGGTTTCTTCGCCCATTTGGGCCACCTCCGCCTCGCCTACGGGCGGCTCCGCCGCCTCTGTTGGGTCAGCCTGCGCAGCCTCCGGAGGCAGGGCTGCCTCCGCCGGGGCGTCTATGTTCACCCGCTCCCTGCTTCCGAGGCTGTAGCCACCGGCCGCGCCAAGCAGCAGCATGGCGCAGCAGAGCATCAGCGCCGTGGAGGCGCGCAAAACGCCAGAGGGATGCAATCCGTTCATAAACCAAAACCTCCTTGGGGTTTTGGTTTATTATTCCCAT
>CAZAZI010000053.1:0-8022 GCA_964489575.1 uncultured Oscillospiraceae bacterium
AGATTAGCAGATTGACGGGGGTTAATTTTGGGATAGTGCGTAGAATTTAGGTGTGAATCATAGAACCGTCCCCCGTGTTATGCCCCGTGTTATGTTACAACGTAACTTCGTTGAGCATTGAGAACAATTACACTTATAACGCCAGCGACATCTTAAGCGAAATAGACACGGGGAACGGCACGGAGTATAAATTCACTTTTGATATTTGGGGCAATCCTGTGACGGCTTCGGTTGGTTCGACAACACTCGCAACATATGAATATTCAACAGATATCGAAAGGAAACTAAAAAAAATCACCTATGCAAATGGACAAAGCGTTACTTTCGAAAGGATTGAAGATTCTGGGATTAGCTGGGATGTGTATTATATATTAGACGAAGAAGAGAACATGGATTATTGCACATTGGCATGCCTGAACGACTTTGACGAAATTTATTTTATTGCCCTCTCTGACGGATCAAATATCAGAGTTGTTGACGGCATAACAGAGCACTTTGTATTTGGCACGGGTCTTATTGACCCGCCGATTATTCTGCATTCTTTCGGTGAGAATGAAATTGAAAACGGCAAACAATTCTTAGAGAAAATCGGATCAACCGGTATAACAAGCAACTATACCACTGAAGGCAATACAACGCTTGCATCTGTAAAAATTAACGAAGAAGAAGCTCAAGCTGTTAACCAAGTCTCGAAAACCGATGAATTCGGCAGGGTGACGGCAAGCGGTGTTTACCAAGGTAACAGCATTCCTCTGGACAGCGCAGCTGTTGTAACAAGCTATTCCTATGACCTGCCGGGCTGCAAAACAAGCAGCAGGGTTGAACGAATGAGTATTGCCAACGCTACAGATACGAATTCGTTCTACAAAGACTACCTCTATACTTATGATGAAATTGGCAACATATCAACTATCAGCGAAGGCGGTGTCTTAAAAGCACGTTACGAATACGATGAGGCAAGCCAGCTCATCCGTGTGGATGATGCGCAACAAAACCTGTCTTTCACTTATAACTATGATGCCGGCGGGAATTTATTGAACAAAAAGGAATATGCCTATACAACGGGTACGCTTGGCGCGAGTACCGGTTCAGTTGATTATGGTTATACGGACAACAATTGGAAAGATAAACTGACATCATATGACACAAGTGCAATAACATATGATACTTCCGGCAATCCTGTTGCATATGACGGTTGGGAGTTTGCGTGGGAAGGCGGCCGTCAGCTTCAGGGAATGAGCAAAACAGGTGAAGACACTCTTTCCTTTGATTATGATTCAAACGGAATCCGAACAAGCAAAACAGTTAACAGCGTTGTGACAACATTTACCGTTGTCGGCAGTCAAATTACGCGACAGCAAACCGGTGAGAATAACATGTACTTTTTCTACGACAATGATGGGCAGCTTATCGGCTTAAACTATGCAGATGTGAACTACTTTTACGTTAAGAATCTGCAGGGCGATATCGTCGCGATTGCCGACGTTGACGGAAAAATTGTTGTGGAGTATACTTATGATGTTTGGGGGAGTCTTATCAGTATCAAGGATGCCAATGATATTGACAGAACAAATGATACCGATTTTTTAGGCTATATAAATCCGTTTCGTTATCGCGGATACTGCTATGATAGTGAAACAGGACTCTACTATTTACAGTCTCGTTATTACTGCCCGGAGTGGGGCAGGTTTGTAAATGCGGATGATATTGATGAGATAAATGGTTCGAATCTTTTTGCCTACTGTATTAATAATCCAACAAATTTATATGACCCTAGTGGTAGGGCTTGGGTAGTAAGTGATAATAATGGCAGAATAGTAACAGCTGGAAATTCATCTATTAAAAAGGTGAATAGTGGTAACAGGTATTTGAGCATGAACGAAATGAAAACAAATGCTCAATTAATTCTAGATTATCTTCGAAAAAAAGGCTGGACTAAAAATGCCGTTTGCGGAATGCTTGGAAATATGCAAACGGAAAGCACGATAAACCCAGGTATTTGGCAGGGGCTTAATAGTAAAAATAAAAATGGTGGGTTTGGTCTTGTACAATGGACACCTTCGACTAAATACACAGATTGGGCGATTCAGAACAAATTAGTCCAAAATGATATATTTAATCAATTACAACGCATTCTATATGAGGTGGCGAATAATATCCAATGGATTAACAAGACAATAACTTTTAAAGCCTTCACACAGTCTTATGACACTGCATACAACTTAGGCATATCATTTTTACTAAATTATGAGCGCCCCTTAAATAGAAATCAGCCATCCAGAGGCACACAAGCAGATTACTGGTTTAAAAACCTAATTTAATTTGAGTTGTAAAGCTCAACAACCGATAGGAGAAAATATGAAAATAAAAATATATTTTTTGCTTGTTTTACTTTGTCTGTTTTTATCTGGATGTAATCTTAGTATATCACAGAAGCGAGAACAATCATCAGATTTCGCAGATTCCTCAGTGTCTAACCTGTACACTGTCGTGCCAGAGATTATTTCTCAAGGGAAGATTACAATTAAATATCCACAAATAAAAGGTCTCGGAGATGATTCGAAGGAGAAAACTATTAATGACATTATCAAAAACACCGTTTGGGATAATAATGTGGAGTCAATAGTGATAATTTATCAAGACGATCAAAATGTAGATGTGATTAAACAACTATCTCAGGATTTGACCTATCAAGTTACATTAAATACGGATGCATTATTAAGCGTTGTTTATACGGGGACTGCTTATCTTGAGGGGGGCGCCTTCCCCACATATGTAATCGATACAATAACCGTTGATATTAAAAATGCGAAAAAATTAGAACTTACTGATTTTACAGCAATAGATAATAACCTCGCCCAGAAGATCAAACATTCAACAGAAGTATCAAACGAATCAGTCAAAGAAGGAATGGCTCAGAGTAATTTGATTGGCGAAGTACAAAATTTCGACGATCAAGTCCTTATTCAAGGGCTAAAGGAAAAATACGCCTATTATACATACTACCTGACCCCAACTTCCTTGGTTATTAGTGTGCAAGTTAGTCATGCTGGAGGTGATTATGCTTTGGTGACACTACCGGGCAAACATGTAAAACGATAAAATTTTGACAATTGAAGATGGCAAATAGCTAGTTTGATGGAATAAAAACAACACGGGTTCCAACACGGACGGTTCTGCGCAAGGGGGATGACACGGGGGACGGTTCTGTGATTTGACAAATCAGCAGCATTATGATATATTCACCTCGAGGTGATAAAAAATGCCAAGGAAAGCAAGACAAAAAAGCGAAAGCGAAATCTACCATATCATGCTCCGCGGGGTCAATCAGCAGGTAATATTTGAGGACGAGGAGGATAATCGAAAGTTTCTGGAAGTCTTGAACGATTGTAAGGCAGTAAGCGGATATAAACTATTCGCCTACTGCCTCATGGGTAATCATATTCATCTTTTAATGAAGGTGGAAAAAGAAGATTTGGAACAGATTTTTAAACGCATCGGCGGACGATTTGTTTACTGGTATAATGGCAAGTACAGCCGCGCCGGGCATTTGTTCCAAGACCGGTTTAAAAGCGAACCGGTTGAAACAGACGAATATTTTTTAGCAGTGCTGAGGTACATACACCAAAACCCGGTTAAAGCCGGCATGTCAGAAACTGTTGACTATATCTGGAGCAGCTACAATGCCTACATCAATCCAAAGCGAGACCAATTAACGGATACAGAATTTGCGTTGGAGATGATTGGTAAGGAAGAATTTATCAGGTTCAATAATCAGGCGAACGATGACAAATGCCTGGAGCTGGAAGACATTAAATTCCGTTTGACCGATGAGCATGCAAAAGAGGTCATGTTAAAAATATCAAAGTGCAACAATGCAAGTGAATTTCAAGAGTTGGCACTTGATAAAAGGGATAAGTTTATCAGAGAGTTCAAAGAAAACGAATTATCCATACGGCAGATTAGCAGATTGACGGGGGTTAATTTTGGGATAGTGCGTAGAATTTAGGTGTGAATCATAGAACCGTCCCCCGTGTTATGCCCCGTGTTATGTTACAACGTAACTTCGTTGAGCATTGAGAACAATTACACTTATAACGCCAGCGACATCTTAAGCGAAATAGACACGGGGAACGGCACGGAGTATAAATTCACTTTTGATATTTGGGGCAATCCTGTGACGGCTTCGGTTGGTTCGACAACACTCGCAACATATGAATATTCAACAGATATCGAAAGGAAACTAAAAAAAATCACCTATGCAAATGGACAAAGCGTTACTTTCGAAAGGATTGAAGATTCTGGGATTAGCTGGGATGTGTATTATATATTAGACGAAGAAGAGAACATGGATTATTGCACATTGGCATGCCTGAACGACTTTGACGAAATTTATTTTATTGCCCTCTCTGACGGATCAAATATCAGAGTTGTTGACGGCATAACAGAGCACTTTGTATTTGGCACGGGTCTTATTGACCCGCCGATTATTCTGCATTCTTTCGGTGAGAATGAAATTGAAAACGGCAAACAATTCTTAGAGAAAATCGGATCAACCGGTATAACAAGCAACTATACCACTGAAGGCAATACAACGCTTGCATCTGTAAAAATTAACGAAGAAGAAGCTCAAGCTGTTAACCAAGTCTCGAAAACCGATGAATTCGGCAGGGTGACGGCAAGCGGTGTTTACCAAGGTAACAGCATTCCTCTGGACAGCGCAGCTGTTGTAACAAGCTATTCCTATGACCTGCCGGGCTGCAAAACAAGCAGCAGGGTTGAACGAATGAGTATTGCCAACGCTACAGATACGAATTCGTTCTACAAAGACTACCTCTATACTTATGATGAAATTGGCAACATATCAACTATCAGCGAAGGCGGTGTCTTAAAAGCACGTTACGAATACGATGAGGCAAGCCAGCTCATCCGTGTGGATGATGCGCAACAAAACCTGTCTTTCACTTATAACTATGATGCCGGCGGGAATTTATTGAACAAAAAGGAATATGCCTATACAACGGGTACGCTTGGCGCGAGTACCGGTTCAGTTGATTATGGTTATACGGACAACAATTGGAAAGATAAACTGACATCATATGACACAAGTGCAATAACATATGATACTTCCGGCAATCCTGTTGCATATGACGGTTGGGAGTTTGCGTGGGAAGGCGGCCGTCAGCTTCAGGGAATGAGCAAAACAGGTGAAGACACTCTTTCCTTTGATTATGATTCAAACGGAATCCGAACAAGCAAAACAGTTAACAGCGTTGTGACAACATTTACCGTTGTCGGCAGTCAAATTACGCGACAGCAAACCGGTGAGAATAACATGTACTTTTTCTACGACAATGATGGGCAGCTTATCGGCTTAAACTATGCAGATGTGAACTACTTTTACGTTAAGAATCTGCAGGGCGATATCGTCGCGATTGCCGATATTGACGGAAATATTGTAGTGGAGTATACTTACGATGCTTGGGGAAATCTTCTTTCAACTAGCGGGACATTAGCCGGTACACTTGGCAATGATAATCCGTTCCGTTATCGCGGATACTACTATGATAGTGAAAGTGGACTCTATTATTTACAGTCAAGATATTATAGCCCGGAGTGGGGTAGGTTTGTTAATGCGGATGATTTCGACCAAATAAACGGATTGAATCTTTTTGTATATTGCGATAACAGCGTAATGCGGAGGATAGATCCAAACGGTAGAGTTAGTTATTCAATTGGTTTGAATGTGCCTGATTTGCCTCCCAAAGGAGACGAGGATTTTGGTGAAATATCGCAAACCGTTTTTGACCGAATGAGGTGGGTTTCCTGTATAAATTTACTAAGTCCCGTAGCAGCATTGTATCCTCAGGGGTTTCTTTTTTATCAACATTTTATATTGAATACTGGGGAAGATCTTCAGTATGATTATAAGTTAGCAATAGACAACGATTCCTCTATCCGTAAGGTATTTCGAGCTGAATTGAATAATCTGATTTCTGAAGCGGTTCGAATACAAAAACGGACAGGATCAAGAAATTTTCTTATTTCCGGTAATGGTTGGACTACTGTAAGTTGTAGCACGATGAATTGAAAATTGGCTATAGGTGGACATAATATATGGCTATATGCTAATGTGAAATATTCACTAGGGAAATACAATATCACATATGCTCTGATTGCAGTCGATAGGTATAATTTTCATAGTAAAGACAGGTTTAGAGGTATTTCTGGAAGCTATTTCGTACGGTTTAAATCGTTAGGCTGGGCAGAGTATTATTGGAGTATGGGGGTGCATGGTGATAGCATTCAGCATTATATATTTCCACCCTATTGAATGAACGGAGGAACAGATATGAAAAAAAATGGAAGAATAATTATCAGTTTTTGTTTAATAACCGCATTACTGACTTCAATCATAATATATACGAATTATGACAACCGTGTAGGTAAGATTCATATGGTCTCGGAGGATTCGACAGAACTGCTGGCACGTATCGAACCCCTTTCATTTCTTCATGGAAATATTCAAAGTTGCAAGTGGTATTATCAAATAGCAAGAAAGAGCGGCATTATCTTCCTATGCACTTATGGTTGCATAAATGGCGAAATGGTTCTGGAAAACGATTATTTAAACGAAATTATTACCGGCTATGTCTGGCAAGATTTTTCCTATGAAGAGTCCTTATCCGACGATAGTTCTTTTATAGTCGATGAGATGTATAAAACAAGTATGATCAAAGATATACTAAAGACTAAAAAACTCTTAATATGTAGTGATCTAAAATTTCAAAATAGCGGGTTTGGTTATTATACTTTCCTCGATAAGGGGTCCCGAAAATTATATTTTTATTATGATTACTAGTAACACGGAGGACGGCACGTGCAACACGGGGGACGGCAGACTGTGTCAAAACAATAGAAAATCATCCCCAAAAAATGGTATAATAACCATAGCAAATAAGCAAAGGAAGTGTTACTGTGACACGGGGGACGGCAGACCGTTACAAAACAGCACCCCAAAATTGCTTTTGTGGAAAATTTTATGGTTAAGGTGTGACACGGGGGACGGTTCTATGATTTGACAAATCATCTGCATTATGATATAGTCACCGAGAGGTGATAAACTATGCCAAGGACTGCAAGGAAAAAGAGCGAAAGTGGAATCTACCATGTGATGCTCCGCGGGATCAATCAGCAGGTAATATTTGAGGACGAGGAAGATAATCAAAAATTTCTGGAAGTCCTAAACGATTGCAAGGCAGTAAGCGGATATAAACTATTCGCCTACTGCCTCATGGGTAATCATATTCATCTTTTAATGAAGGTGGAAAAAGAAGATTTGGAACAGATTTTTAAACGCATCGGCGGACGATTTGTTTACTGGTATAATGGCAAGTACAGCCGCGCCGGGCATTTGTTCCAAGACCGGTTTAAAAGCGAACCGGTTGAAACAGACGAATATTTTTTAGCAGTGCTGAGGTACATACACCAAAACCCGGTTAAAGCCGGCATGTCAGAAACTGTTGACTATATCTGGAGCAGCTACAATGCCTACATCAATCCAAAGCGAGACCAATTAACGGATACAGAATTTGCGTTGGAGATGATTGGTAAGGAAGAATTTATCAGGTTCAATAATCAGGCGAACGATGACAAATGCCTGGAGCTGGAAGACATTAAATTCCGTTTGACCGATGAGCATGCAAAAGAGGTCATGTTAAAAATATCAAAGTGCAACAATGCAAGTGAATTTCAAGAGTTGGCACTTGATAAAAGGGATAAGTTTATCAGAGAGTTCAAAGAAAACGAATTATCCATACGGCAGATTAGCAGATTGACGGGGGTTAATTTTGGGATAGTGCGTAGAATTTAGGCGTAAATCATAGAACCGTCAGACCGTTACAAAACAGCACCCCAAAATTGCTTTTGTGGAAAACTTTAAGGTTAAGCAGCTCTTTTAACCTTTAAAATGTCAATATGCAACAATGGTCGAAAAAGGCAGTGAGAAACGGCGTCCAACCT
>CAZAZI010000054.1:0-8022 GCA_964489575.1 uncultured Oscillospiraceae bacterium
CGCAAGGAAGGGGTGGAGATCGTCTCCTGCCCCACCTGCGGCCGCACTGGCTTCGACCTCTTGCCCATCGTGAAACAGGTGGAGGAAGCCCTCCCCAAGGATGGGCGCTATCTGAAAGTAGCGGTAATGGGCTGCGCGGTGAACGGGCCGGGCGAGGCGCGGGATGCGGATGTGGGCGTGGCTTTCGGCGGAAATCGGGGCGTATTGTTCGCCGGCGGCGAGCAATTGGCGGCTTATCCGCGAGAGCAGGCCGTGGAGGCCCTGATCGCGGAGGCCAAGCGCCGTTTGGCGCGATAAACAACGATCATCACGGGGAAAACGGGGAATCATGGAAGCGGGACTCAACGAACTCTTTGCGCGAAACGGCGCGCCGGGCGCGCGGCTGCTCTCGGCTAAGCTGATCGAAAAAGAACAAATGCTGCTGGCTACCGTAGAGGTGGGCAGCCTTTTGACGATGGGCCGCATGGCGGCCATTCAGAAGGGCCTGTGCGAGGCCATGGGCTGCGCCGCACAGGTGGATTATTGCTTTTGCGGCCCGGCCGAATCCCTCCTCGCGGGGCGGGACGAGGCCCTTTTAGCAGCCCTCTGCCAAAGCTTTATGGAGCTGTGGCCCACGGCCCGGCCCGCCCTGGCCTGCTCGCGCTGGCGCTTCGAGGGCGCGGGCGAGGCGGTGATCGCCGTAGCGCCGGAGCTCTTGGAGCTGGCGGCGGAGCCCCGCGCCCTGCGGGCCGCAACCGATTTTTATAAGCAGGCCTACGGCTTGAATCTGTGCCTTCGGGTAGAGGCGGACGCCTCCATCGCGGCCCCTGCTCCGGCCAAGGAGGCCGAAGCAGGGGGCCAGGCCGCGCAAATGCCCAAGAAAAGCGGCCCGGCTTCCAAAAGAAAAGCGGCTGAGGCGGCGGATAGAGCGGCCGTGCTCTATGGCAAGGCCATCAAGCGCAATGCCATGATTCGCCAGAGCGAAGTGAAGGAGGATTCCGGCCGGGTGGTGATCGGCGGCGCGCTGACCAACCTTGACCTTCGGCCCACCAAAACCGGCGCGCACATCCTCACCTTCGCCATCAGCGACAACAGCAACACCCTGCCCTGCAAGATGTTCCTTAGGGAGGGCGGGCAAAAGCTGGCCGATGATATTAACGCCGCTGCAAAAAAGGGCGAATGGCTCTTGGTGAGCGGCGATTATAACATGGATGAATTCCTTCACCGCATGTGCGTACACGTGCGGGATATCGGCTCCTTCAGCGTACCCAAAAGGGAGGATCAGGCGCAGGAGAAGCGGGTGGAGCTGCATCTGCACACCAAGATGAGCAGCATGGACGGCCTTACCAACGTAAAGGAGGCCATCGCCACGGCGGCCCGCTGGGGCCATAAGGCCGTTGCTATCACGGATCACGGCGTGGTGCACGCTTTCCCGGAGGCCGTATCCGCTGCCGATAAGCTGACCAAGGGCGGCCAACAGATCAAGGCCATTTTGGGCGTGGAGGGCTACCTGCTGCCCGATTGCCTGCTGATAGAGCGGCCCAAGGAATACGCGGCCATCGCCGTGACGGCGGCCCCGGCTTTTAAACTGGATGACCTGCTGGAGATCGCGGCCGTGCGCTTTGATGAAAACGGTATTTCCGGCGAATTGCGCTTGGTGGTGGATTGCGGGGCTATTCTGCCTGAAAACTTGCGGTATGAGGGCCTGAGCCCCGAGGCGCTGGCGGAGGGCAAATGCGTGAAGGAAGCGCTAGACGCCCTGCTGGCCTTTATCGGCGGAGCCTGCCCCGTGGCGTTTGGCCCCGAAGCCTTGCACCTGCTGCGCGCCCACGGCGAGCGCCATAGCTTGGAGTTGCCCCGCCGCTACGCGGATGGACGCACGCTGGCGCATTACCTCAGGCGGGATGTCAAAGAACCGGAGCTTGCAGCCTATCTGGCCTGCTTCGGGCTGGAAGCTCCCGGCCCCGGCGCGCTGGCGCGCGCACGGGCCAGCGCGGCGCTCTTTAGCCGCCTGCTGCCCGAAATGGCGGAGCGGGGGGCTATGCAGATCCCCCTGTTTGACCCGGCTGAGCAGGTGGATACCAAGGCCAAGCGTCGCACCTACCACATCATCCTGCTCGCCAAAGTCACGAGGGATTGAAGAACCTTTACCGCCTGGTCTCTTATGCGCATCTCGAGCACCTGCGCAAGGTGCCCCGCATTCCTAAAAGCCTGCTGATGCTGCACCGCGAGGGGATCATTGCCGGCACGGCCTGCGAGGCGGGCGAGCTTTTCCGCGCTATGCTGGAAGGGGCGTCGGAGGCGGAACTGGAAACCATCGCCAACATGTACGACTTCCTGGAGATTCAGCCCATTGCCAACAACGCCTTTTTATTGCGCAATGAAAAGGTGGCGGATGAGGAAGGCTTGCGGGATTTCAACCGCCGCATCGTAGAGCTGGGCGAGCGCTTGGGAAAACCCGTGGTGGCCACGGGGGACGTGCATTTCCTTGAGCCGGAGCACGCAATCTTCCGCAGCATCATTATGCACGCCCGCGGCTTTGAAGACGCGGAGCAGCAGGCCCCGCTGTATTTTAAAACCACGGAGGAAATGCTGGCGGAATTCGCCTACCTTGGCGAGGACAAGGCCCGCGAGGTGGTGGTGGAGAACCCGGGCGCCATCGCCGATAGCTGCGAGCGGCTCAAGCCCTTCCTTTCGGAAAAGAGCACCTACGCGCCCACTTTCCCCGGCGCGGAGGACGAGCTGCGCGATATGGCGCTGACCCGCGCCCACGAGATCTATGGCGATCCCCTGCCCGAGGTTGTGCAAAAGCGGCTGGATAAGGAATTGAATTCTATCATCGGCAACGGCTACGCCTCGCTCTACCTCATGGCGCAAAGGCTGGTGCAAAAATCCATGTCCGACGGCTATCTGGTAGGCTCGCGTGGCTCCGTGGGCAGCTCTTTTGTGGCCAATATGGCGGGCATCACAGAGGTCAACGCCCTGCAGCCGCATTACGTATGCCCGCACTGCCAGTTCAGCGATTTTGATGTGGATCGCACCAAATACGCTTGCGGCGTGGACATGCCCGACCGGGTTTGCCCCAATTGCGGCGAGCCGCTGATGAAGCTGGGCTATGAGATTCCCTTTGAAACCTTCCTGGGCTTCAAGGGGGATAAGACCCCGGATATCGACCTGAATTTTTCCGGCGAATACCAGCCGGTAGCCCATAAATTTACCGAAACTATGTTTGGCGAGGGCCACGCCTTCCGCGCGGGCACCATTTCGGGCGTCAAAGATAAAACCGTGTACGGCTATGTGCGCGCCTGGTGCGAGGAAAATGAGCTGACCCCCTCCAAGGAGGAGATCGACCGCCTGGTGGCGGGCTGCGCAGGGGTAAAAAAAACCACAGGCCAGCATCCGGGCGGCATCGTCATCGTCCCCGAAGAAAACGACATTATGGAGTTCACCCCCATCCAGCGCCCCGCGGATAAGACGGATGTGGATGTGATTACCACCCACTTCGATTTTCACGCCATGGATGATCGGCTGGTCAAGCTGGACATCCTCGGCCATGACGACCCCACGGCCCTGCGCATGCTGCAGGATTTGACCGGGCTCGACCCCAAGGCCATCCCATTGGACGATAAGGAGACTATGGCCCTTTTCTCCACGGCGGAGCCGCTTTGCTGCGAGCTATCCGAGCTGGGCTGCGACGTAGGCTCTATTGCCATACCGGAATTCGGCACGGGCTTTGTCAGGCAGATGCTGATGGATACCAGGCCCACCACCATGGAGGAGCTGGTGCGCATCGCCGGCCTTTCCCACGGCACGGATGTTTGGCTGGGCAACGCGCAGGATCTGGTGCTGGGCGGCACCGCCACGCTGAGCGATGTGATCTGCACGCGGGACGATATCATGAATTACCTTATCCTTAGGGGCGGCGAGCCGGCCATCTCCTTTAAGATCATGGAAAGCGTGCGCAAAGGCAGGGGGCTTACCGAGGAAATGGAAGCGGCTATGCGGGCCATCGATACGCCGGAATGGTTCATCGAATCCTGCAAAAAGATCAAGTATATGTTTCCCAGGGCGCACGCGGCCGCGTATGTGATGATGGCCTTCCGCATAGCCTATTACAAGGTGCACATGCCGCTGGCTTTCTATGCGGTATACTACACCGTGCGGGCGGATGCCTTCGATATCGCCGAGGCCCGGGGCGGGGCCGAGGCCGTGCTCAAAAACATTAAGGCCCTTAAGAAAAAGGGCAACGATATCGAGCAAAAGGAGGCGGACCTGCTCGTCATTCTGGAAGTCGTGTACGAGATGAACAAGCGGGGCGTCGAGCTTTTGCCCGTTGATCTTTATAAGAGCGCCGCGCGGGAATTCCGCATCGAGGACGGCAAGCTTAGGCCGCCTTTCTCCGCCGTGGCCGGCGTAGGGGAGAACGCGGCGGACGCCGTGGCCCAGGCAGGCCAAAAAGGGCCCTATATCTCCGTTGAGGATTTCCGCTCCCGCAGCGGGGCCAATAGCGCCGTGGTGCAATCCCTTAGGGATCTTGGCGCGATGGATGGATTGCCGGAAACCAATCAGCTCACCCTCTTTTAACAGAAGGCGGATTCTTGGCGGCGCTTTAAAGGCCGCAAAAACGGCCGCCCGCCGCAAAAGCACAAGATTCCTCTTGCTTATGGCCAGCGTTTATGGTATAATTCCGGATGTTGGGCAGCATAAGCTGTATGCGTACAAAAAGAGTGGGCAAAACCCGCTCTTTTGTTTTGAGGGGCGGGCGCGCCGCCCGGCATAGACTGGAGAAAGCATGAAAACCGCCGATACCGTAGACGCCCTGCTGCGCCCCCTGGTGGAGTGCATGGGCTATAACCTCGACGAGGTTGAATACCAAAAAGAGCAGGGGAGTTGGGTGCTCACCCTCTACATAGAGCGGCTGGATGGCGCCGCCGCAGATATGGACGACTGCGAAAAGGTGAGCCGCGCCGTAGACCCGGCTTTGGATGAGGCCGACCCCATCAAGGAAGCCTATTACCTGAGCGTATCCTCCATCGGCCTTGACCGGCCGCTGAAAAAGGACCGGGATTTCCAGCGCAACCTGGGGCAAAAGGTCACAGTCAAGCTCTATGCGCCGCTGGAAAAGAAAAAGGAATACACCGGCGTGCTGGCCGCTTTTACGGCCGAAGGCTTTACTTTGGAGCTGGAAGGGGGCAAGGCCCTCATGATCCTGCGCAGGGATGCGGCCCAGATAAGGCCCTACATCGAATTTTAACAAGAATTATAACGACCGAAAGTCGTGCAGAGAATATAACAAGGAGCGTAATTACCATATGAATCCCGAATTCATGGCGGCCCTGGGCGATATCGAAAAGGAGCGGGGCATTAGCAAGGAAATCCTCATCGACGCATTCGAATCCGCCCTTATCGCGGCATATAAGCGCAACTATGGCACCAACGGCAACGTGCGCGCCCTGGTCGATCGGGACACGGGCGAGGTGCAAATCTTTGCCTCCAAAACCGTGGTGGAAGAGGTCGAGGATAAATATGCCGAGATCGATCTGGAGGAAGCCAAACAGATCAACCAGCTCTACGAGGTGGGAGACGTGCTCGAAGAGGAGGTAGACCTGCGCAAGTTCGGCCGCATCGCCGCGCAAACGGCCAAGCAGGTGGTGGTGCAGCGCATCCGCGAGGCGGAGCGCGGTGTCATCTTCGAAGAATTCGTGGAAAAGGAAAACGAGGTTCTCACGGCCATCGTGCAGCGTATCGAAAAGAACGGCGTGCATGTTGAACTGGGCAAAACGGATGGCCTGCTGCCCCCGGCGGAGATGATCGCCGGCGAAGAATACAACAATAACGACCGCATCAAGGTTTATGTTCTGGAAGTGCGCAAGACCAGCAAAGGCCCGCAGGTTCTGGTTTCCCGCACCCATCCGGGCCTGGTCAAGCGCCTGTTCGAGCTGGAAGTGCCCGAGATTCAGAGCGGCCTGGTCTACGTTAAATCCATCGCCCGCGAGGCGGGCAGCCGCACCAAGGTGGCCGTTTATTCCAGCGACCCGCAGTTGGACGCCGTGGGCACCTGCGTGGGGCAAAAGGGCATCCGGGTCGATCGGATCGTGCAGGAGCTGCACAACGAAAAGATCGATATTATCGAGTGGGATAGCGACCCGGCGGCTTACATCGCCAAATCCCTCAGCCCCGCCAAGGTGCTGATGGTTTATATCAACGAATCCGAAAAGGCCGCCAAGGTGGTGGTGCCGGATAACCAGCTCAGCCTTGCCATCGGCAAGGAAGGGCAGAACGTGCGCTTGGCCGCCAAGCTTACGGGCTGGAAGATCGATATCAAATCCAGCTCGCAGGCGGAGCAGGATATGGATATCCACAACGCCGAGATGGGCGCGGCGGATATGCCTTACGAGGACGAGTTGCAATAAAGCCATAGGAGCGAAGCATGCCCCAAAAGAAAGTTCCCCTGCGCATGTGCGTGGGATGCCGCGAGATGCGGCCGAAAAAAGAGCTGATCCGCATCGCCAAATCCCCTGAAGGGGAGGTACACGCCGATCCCACGGGCAAAGCCCCGGGCAGAGGCGCATACGTGTGCAGAAGCGCCGAATGCCTGGCCCGGGCCCAGAAGATCCGGGCGCTGGAGCGCGCTCTGGAGCATAAGGTCGAGCCGGAGGTATTCGAGCGGCTTCTCACGGAGATTAGCCGGGATGGATGAGGCGCGCCTTCGCAGCTCTTTGGGGTTCGCCATGCGCGCGGGCCATTGCCTGGCCGGGGATTTTGCCTGCGAAAAGGCTGTGAAAAGCGGCAAGGCGCGGGTAATCCTCCTGGATGCGGGCGCATCCGCCAACACCAAGGAGCGCTACCGCGGCCTGTGCGAACGCGCGGGCATACTCTGCATCGAGCTTGGCGAGATGGGGAGCGCCATCGGAAAATATGGCCGCATGGTGGCGGCCGTTACGGATAGCGGGTTTGCCCGCATGCTGGCCGAAGCCGCACAGGGCCAAGGCACGAATCAACACGGGGGTGTATAGGTTATGGCAACGAAGAGAGTGATAGATACCGCAAAGGAGCTGGAGGCGCAGGCCCAGTCCTTGTTCGAGCGCATCAAGCAAGCGCAGGATGCCTTGGGCGAGACGCTTACCTCCCTGCGCGGGTCCGAGGGCAGATTGGCCCAAAAGGAGCAGCAGGAGGCCAAAGAACGCGCCGAGCGGGAAAAGGCCGAGCGCCTGCGCGAGCTGCTGGATCGGGAGGGCGACCTAGCCTTCCACGTAGGCGAGCCCGACGAGGCTGAGCCTGCCGAGGCTTCCGTACCCGCGCCCGCACCCGCAGCAGAGGCTGCGCCCGGCGGCCAGAGCGCCGCACAAAAGGCCGAAGAGGCCCCCCCCTCCAAAACGGAGCCGGAGGCGGCCCCCGTACCCGCGCCTGCTGCGGAAGCGGCCCCGGCAGCCAAGGCAGCCCCGGCTGCCCCGGAGACGCCCAAAAAGAGCGAACCCCAAGCCCAGCAGCGGCCCGCCTATCAGGCTCCGGCCGCGCCCAGGCAGGAGCGGCCCGCCCGCCCGGCTCAGGATGGCGGCTACCAGCAGCGGCCCGCGCAAAGCGGCTATCAGCAGCGCCCGGTTCAAGGCGGCGGTTACCAGCAGCGGCCCGCGCAAGGCGGTTATCAGCAGCGCCCGGCCCAGGGCGGGGGGTATCAGCAGCGGCCCGCGCAAGGCGGTTATCAGCAGCGCCCGGGCGGCCAGAGCGGCGGCTATCAGCAGCGCCCGGCTCAGGGCGGCTATCAGCAGCGGCCCGGCGGCCAGAGCGGCGGCTATCAGCAGCGCCCAGCCCAGGGCGGCTATCAGCAGCGCCCGGCCCAGGGTGGCGGCTATCAGCAGCGGAGCCCGCAAGGCGATCGGCCCGCGGCCTCGGCCACGCCCGGCCGCACGTTCGAAGGCGCCAAGCCTGCCGGCGCCGCGCCTGCCAAGCGGCGGGACGACGACCGCAGGGTAAAATCCAAAAAGGCCATCATGAAGGAGGCGGCGCCCAAGATCGCTTGGGACGAGGATACCCCCATGGGCC
>CAZAZI010000055.1:0-7949 GCA_964489575.1 uncultured Oscillospiraceae bacterium
GGCGGCAGCAACAACAACGACCTGTATCTATTGGCGCGGCTGGTCTATGGCGAGGCCCGGGGCGAACCCTACAAAGGCCAGGTGGCGGTGGCGGCCGTGGTGCTCAACCGAATCAAGAGCAGCTCCTTCCCCAACAGCATGAGCGGCGTCATCTATCAGAGCGGGGCCTTTTCCGTGGTGGCGGATGGGCAGATCAACCTTTCGCCCAACGAAACGGCCATCAAGGCCGCGCGGGATGCCATGAACGGCTGGGACCCGACAGGCGGCTGCCTCTATTATTACAACCCTGCCAAAACGACCAACAAATGGATGCTTTCAAAGCCGGTTCTGCTGAACATCGGCAAGCACGCGTTTTTTAAGTGAGGATAGGCTATGAGCGAAAGAGCTAGAAAAATCATCGAGCGCTATGTGATCCCCGCCGTTTTGGCCGCCGCCGTGGTCGCGGTGGCCTGGTGGGGCACGCAGCAAAAGGCCAGCGCCGCCAATTATAAGAACACGGCGGAATCCATGTACCGCCGGGCCTATGGCGAGCTGAGCGATAACCTTTACGAGATGGAGAGCACCCTGGCCAAGCTCCTGGCCGTGAACTCCCACGGCCAGCGCATCCTGCTTCTGGATGAGGTTTGGCGGCTTTCGGGCAGCGCGGTGAGCTGCATGTCGCAAATCCCCCTCTCCCATGTGGATACGGAGGAGCTGAACCGCTTCGTGGTGCGGGTGGGGGATTACGCCCACTCGCTCACCAAGAAGGCCATCCGGGGTGAGGATGTTTCCGAGGAGGACGCCACCAGCCTGTCGGAGCTTAGGGATACCTGCCGCCAGCTGGCCGAGCAAACCGCGCAGCGCCTGGAGAGCGGCGATATTCCCCTGGAGGCCTTGACGATGGATGGGTATTTCACAGCGGCCGAGGAGTCGGCCGGAGCCGGAGGCGAGGAGCAGGCGGGGGCCGGGGGCGAGGAGCAGGGCGGCCAGAAGAACGAGGGCATTGCGGAATTCCCCACCCTTATCTATGACGGGCCTTTCTCGGAGAGCGCCGAAAAACTACAGCCCAGGGGCCTAAGCGGCGAAGATGTGAGCGAGGAGCAGGCCAAACAGGTGGCGGAGGCCATCGCCGGCACGGGCCTCAACCCGACGGGCCTTGTGGAGGGAAGCATCCCCGCCTATGGTTTCGGATATACGGATGAAAACGGCGGCTGGGCCGAGGCCGAGGTTACCAAGCAGGGCGGCAAGCTGCTTTGGTATATGCGACCGGCCAGCGGAAACGCCGAGGGCAGGCCCGAGCAGAGCGAAGCGGAGCGCTACCGCGATACGGCTATCAAAAAGCTGGAAGAGCTGGGCTATGCGGGCATGAAGGCCACCTACGCCCAGTATTACGGCGGCGCGGCCCTCATCAACTGCGCGGCCACGCAGGGCAACATCATCCTCTACAGCGACTTGATAAAGGTATGGGTAGACCGGGAGACCTTGGAGGTTATCGGCCTGGATGCGCGCAACTACATCTTCAGCCACGTGGAGCGCCAGCTTGCCGAGCCTGCCCTGCCCCTCGAGGAGGCGGAGGCCAAGATTTCCCCCAAGCTGGAGATCGGCAGCCGTGAACTGGCCCTGATCCCCATCACCCCTGAAACCGAGAAGCTCTGCTATGAATTCAAGTGTACGCTGGGAGATGACAGCTACATCCTTTACATCAACGCAGAGGATGGCAGCGAGGAACAGGTGTTCCGCATCATCGACAGCGAGGATGGAACCTTGGTTATATAAATCTCCTTCGGCCAAAGCGGGGGCGGCGAAACGAAAAACGCCGGCCCCGCATTTATAAGCACATGCCGCGAGCGCGGGCAATCTACCACAATCCCATCTTTTGTCAGGCATTCGCCTTGACAAGAGGCCGCAAAAGCCGTAATCTAAAAGGTACAAATATTTTTCGAATGGGGGGATCTTTGCGTGATCAACCCCCATGAAATGGTGCGCCAGGCCCTGCGCGCATGGCTTGAACCAGCCGCTCCCCTGGCGGCGGCGGATATCTGCACAGACGCCCGGGGCTGCCAGGCTTCCGCGCCTTTGGTGTGGCGCGCGCAGCTGCCGGCGGAAGAAGCGCTGGCACGCGCCTTCGCGGGCCCGCCCGCGCGGCTTCTGGGCGCGCCGCTGGTTGAAAAGGCCAGCCTTTGCGGCGGCTACGCCTGCTTTTTGCTCACGGGGGAGGCATATGCGGCATTGCTCGCGCATATAATAGCCAGCGCACCCCGGCCAAACCTGCCCGATCCTGCGCGCGGCGAGGTGGATTACGCCATCGCCCGCATGCTGATGCTTTCCCGCAAAGGCGGCGCGGGCTGCCCGGCGGATGTGCGGGCGCGGCAGGCTCTCTGGCTGGCCATGGGCATCTTGGATGCGCAGGGCGCCCGCCGCGAGGCCCGAAGAAAACGGGCCGCCAGGGCCCTCATCGGCCTGATGCGGGAGCGGCCTATAAAAGAACGAATGGCGCTTGCCGCATCCATGGGGCAGGCCGCCGCCTGCGCGGCACGGCTGCTCGCTTATGAGGCTACATACTGACTTTAGGAGGAAATCGATATGGATATTAAATGGCTTGGGCACTCCTGCTTTCTGCTCACCGGCCAGGATGAAACCCGCATCCTGATGGATCCTTGCGACCCCGCTACCGGCTATGAGATCGAGGCCGTGGAGGTGGACGCCGTGACCAGCAGCCACGACCACCACGACCATAACTACCTGCGCCTGGCGCTGGGTGAAAACGTGCGGCGCATCACGGAGCCGGGCACATTTTCCGTAAAGGGCGCCACGATCACCGGCTTCCCCACCTGGCATGATAACCGGGGCGGCGCGCTTCGTGGCGGCAACATTATGTACATGGTCGAAATGGACGGGCTGCGCCTGCTGCACGCGGGGGATCTGGGCCATATTCCGGATGCGGAAACACGATCGGCCCTGGGCCGGGTGGATATCCTGATGATCCCCATCGGCGGCACCTATACGCTCGATCATGTGGGCGCGCTGGAGCTGTGCGACCTGCTGCACCCCGCCGTAGTGGTGCCCATGCATTATAAGACCAAGAACCTCAACATGCCCATCGGCGAGCTTTTGCCCTTCCTGGACCGGGCCAATAAGAACTGGCGCGTGCACCGCATGCGCCAGAGCGATGCCGTCATCACACCGGAAAGCCTGGGCAAGGACCGCGTCATCGTGCTCACCTATGAAGGCAAGCGCATCGATTAAACACCCGGAAAATCAGGCATCATAAAAAAGCGGCTGGGCATTTGCCCCGCCGCTTTAAAACGCATACGCTTGATTAATCAGGGATGAGGAACTCGACGAGAAGAGCATAATCCTGCGGGTCGCTCAGGCTCAGCTCCACGCCCTCGATTTTTTGATCTTGAAACATCTGGGTAAGGGCAATGTATTGGCAAAGGGCAGATTTGAGATTGAGACAATCGCCCTCGCTGGTGAGCAGCTCTACGCGGCCCTTGCACTCGCTCACCGCGGCGAAGAAGCGGGTGGGTTCGGCGATGTTCTTAATGCGCATAAAACTGACCTCCTATGCCATGATGGAATTCGATCCCTTTCATTATGCGATACTTCGGCGGCTTTTGCAAGTAGGTTTCACAATTCTTTCAAATTGTTATGTTGCTGCCGTCATGCTGGGGGTGTATCATTAGCACTCGAGGAGGATGAGTGCTAGCCTTGCTCCTGCGCGGACGGTGGGAGTGGGGCGCGGTTTTCCCGGTTTTCTTCGGGCATGGCCGGTTATTGCCTTGGCCGCAGCGCCAGTATAATAGTGAGCGCATGCTTGTGAACATCCAAACATCACCTGTGAGGGGGGTAGTTATATGAACATGAACAAATTCACCCAGCGTTCCCTGGAAGCCCTGCAAAGCGCCCAGGCGCTCTCCATCGAGCATAACCAACAACAGGTGGATCAGCAGCACCTGTTATTTTCCCTGCTGAACCAGGAAAATTCCCTCATCGCCCAGCTTTTACGCCGCATGGGCGTGGATGCGGGCTTTGAGGCCGCGCTGCAAAAGGAGCTGACAAAGATCCCCTCCGTTACGGGCGGCGGCAGGGAGGCGGATAAGGTCTACATCACGCCCCAGCTGGATAAGGCGCTGAGCGCGGCGGAAAAGCAGGCCGAGCGCATGAAGGATGATTATATATCCGTGGAGCATCTGTTCCTGGGCTTACTGGACGCGCCGAATGAAGCCATAAAGAGCCTTTTCGGTCAATTCTGCGTGGAGCGGGACGGCTTTCTCAAGGCGCTCAATGCGGTGCGCGGCGGCGCGCGGGTCACCACCGATACCCCGGAGGATACCTATGACGCGCTTGGCAAGTATGCGCAGGATTTGGTCGCCCTGGCCGAGCAGCAAAAGCTCGACCCGGTCATTGGCCGGGACGAGGAGGTGCGTAACGTGATCCGCATCCTTTCCCGCAAAACCAAGAACAACCCCGTGCTCATCGGCGAGCCCGGCGTGGGCAAAACGGCCATCGCCGAAGGGCTGGCCCAGCGCATCGTGCGGGGGGACGTACCCGCCGGCCTTAAGGAGCGCCGCATCTTCTCTTTGGATATGGGCGCGCTGATCGCGGGCGCGAAGTTTCGGGGCGAGTTCGAGGAACGGCTCAAGGCCGTGCTGGGCGAGGTCAAGCGCAGCGAGGGCCGCATCATCCTCTTCATCGACGAATTGCACAATATCGTAGGCGCGGGCCGCACAGAGGGCAGCATGGACGCGGGCAACCTCCTAAAGCCCATGCTGGCCCGGGGCGAGCTGCATTGCATCGGCGCCACCACGCTGGATGAATACCGCAAGTATATTGAAAAGGACGCGGCCCTTTCCCGCAGGTTCCAGCCGGTGCTGGTGGAGGAACCCACGGTGGAGGATACCATCTCCATCCTGCGCGGCCTCAAGGAGCGTTACGAGGTTTTCCATGGTGTGAAGATACAGGATAACGCCTTGATCGCCGCGGCTTCCCTTTCGCACCGCTACATCAGCGACAGGTTTTTGCCGGATAAGGCCATCGACCTGGTGGATGAGGCCTGCGCGCTCATCCGCACGGAAATGGATTCCATGCCCACAGAGCTGGATGATATCGCCCGCCGCATCATGCAGCTGGAAATCGAGGAAGCCGCCCTCACCAAGGAGAGCGATAAGCTGAGCGAAGGCCACCTGGCGGATATCCGCAAGGAGCTGGCCGAAGAGCGCGAGAGATTCGCTTCCTTTAAGGCCCGCTGGGAAACCGAGAAGGATTCCATCAAAAAGGTTCAGGCCCTCAGAGAGGAATCGGAAAGGATCAACGCCGAAATGGAACAGGCCGAGCGCGGCTACGACCTTAACCGGGCTGCGGAGCTTAAATACGGCCGCCTGCCTAAGCTGAAAGAGGAGCTGGAAGCAGCCGAGGCGGAGTTCGAGAAGGATAAGGCTAACGGCCTCTTGCGGGACCGCGTGAGCGAGGAGGAGATCGCCCGCATCGTGGCCCGCTGGACGGGCATCCCGGTTTCCAAGCTGATGGAAGGAGAGCGGGAAAAGCTGCTGCACCTGGATGAGATCCTGCACAAGCGGGTGATCGGCCAGGATGAGGCCGTGCAGACCGTGTGCGACGCTATATTGCGTACCCGCGCCGGATTGAAGGACCCTACCAAGCCCATTGGCAGTTTCCTGTTCCTTGGCCCTACCGGGGTGGGTAAAACGGAGCTGGCCAAGGCCCTGGCGGAGGCCCTCTTTGACGACGAGGGGAATATGGTGCGCATCGATATGAGCGAATACATGGAGAAGCACGCCGTATCCCGCCTGATCGGCGCGCCGCCGGGCTATGTGGGCTATGACGAGGGCGGCCAGCTCACCGAGGCCGTGCGGCGGCGCCCCTATTGCGTGGTGCTCTTTGACGAAGTGGAAAAGGCCCATCCGGACGTATTCAACGTTTTACTCCAGGTGCTGGACGATGGCCGCATCACGGACGCCCAGGGCCGCACGGTGGATTTCAAAAACACCGTCATCGTGATGACCTCGAACCTGGGCTCGGCCTACATCCTGGACGGTATTCAAAATGGCAGGATCAGCGACGAAGCCAGGGCGCGCGTGGAAAGCCTGCTTAAGCAGAGCTTCCGGCCCGAGTTCCTTAACCGCATCGACGACATCGTATTCTACAAGCCGCTGGCCCAGGATGAGATCTTCAAGATCACAGACCTGCTGCTCGAGCAGCTTCGCGGCCGCCTCCGCGAGCGCCGTCTGGATGTGCGCCTCACGGACAAGGCCAAAGCCTATATCGCGGAAACCGGCTATGATCCGCAATACGGTGCGCGGCCCCTCAAGCGCCTGCTGCAAAGCAAGCTCGAAACCCTGCTGGCCCGCCACATCATCGCCGGCGACCCCGCTCCGGATACGGTGTTTACGGTGGATTACGACGGAGAGAGGTTAACGGTGGAATAAGGGCTTTACCGGGCCGTTTCATAGTTCACCATATAGGGGCCGTCCTCGGCGGCCCCGTGATTATCGGCGGGCCCGGCGCATGAATGAATGTGCCGGGCCTTTCAAAACGGATGCAATCCCCCCACAAAAAGGGTACAATAGAAAAAACGCGAAAGGAGCTGGCCTATGGAACAGCGGATATGCCATATCGTGGGGGCGGGGCCTTTCATAAAGCGGGGGCCGCAGGTTGCGCCCGGCGACCTGGTGATCGCCGCGGATGGCGGCTACGGGCACCTGTTGCGCTGGGGCTTAAGCGCGGATGTGGTGGTGGGCGATTTTGATTCTATGGAGCAGCCGCTGCACCCTGCCATCGTGCGGCTGCCCTGTGAAAAGGACGAAACGGATATGGCGGCGGCCGTGCGCCTGGGCCGGGAAAAGGGATACGGCCTGTTCCACCTTTACGGCGGCCTGGGCGGCATGCTGGATCATACCCTGGCTAACCTGCAATTGCTCGTGGGCATAGCCATGGCCGGGGAGCGCGGCTATTTATTGGATGATCAGGTCGTTATAACAGCCCTTCAAAATGGCCGCTTCGAGCTCCCTGCGGGAACGAAGGGCCGGGTATCCGTATTTGCCGCCGGCGGCGAGGCCCGGGGCGTGTTTGTGCGGGGCCTGAAATATCCCCTGGCGGACGCCGTCCTTTCTCCCGGCTTCCCGCTGGGGGTGAGCAACGAGGCCGATGGGCGAAAGGCCGGCGTAGAGGTGCACGCTGGCACGCTGCTGGTCGTATATCCACGGCTCTAAACAAGCCGCATATCCTATGGGCGCTCTCCGCAAGGGGGCGCTTTTGATTGCACGCATATATTACGGGCCGCATAATCTGTACCAACGATAATAAGAATGCGAGGTCTGCTGGCGTGAAACAGGGGTTGCATGAGATCGAGGCGGGGCAGGGCGGGGTGATCGCGCATCTGGCGGGGCACGACGATATGACGCGCCGCCTGGCCGACCTGGGTTTTACGGAGGGCACCGGGGTGGCTTGCCTTTATAAAAGCCCGGCCGGAGATCCGGCGGCCTACTGCGTGCGGGGCACGGTGATCGCCCTTAGGCGGGAGGATGCGTCCCGGGTCGAGGTGCGGCTATGCGGGAGATGAGTATGGGAGATTTGGCTCCCGCCCAAGCGCCGCAGCGGAGCCGGGGCGCGGCGGCGCGGCCCACCATCGCCCTAATGGGCAACCCAAACGTGGGCAAATCCACGGTCTTTAATTGCCTTACGGGTCTTAAGCAGCACACGGGGAATTGGCCAGGCAAGACCGTGGAGCTGGCAGAAGGCCGCTGCCGCCGCCCGGGCCGGGATTGGCGCATGGTGGATCTGCCCGGCGCCTATTCCCTGCTGGCCCATTCCAAAGAAGAGGAGGTGGCCCGGGATTATATCCTTGCGGGCCGGGCGGATGCCTATATCGTGGTGTGCGACGCCACGTGCCTAGAGCGCAACCTAAACCTGGCGCTGCAAATTTTGCAGCTCACGAAGCGGGTCGTCCTCTG
>CAZAZI010000056.1:0-7865 GCA_964489575.1 uncultured Oscillospiraceae bacterium
CGTCAATTCCCCATGCGGTAATATCCCCCCACAAGGAATAATACTCCACACCTACGAATATGGGAAAGCCGATTTTGCGGGCGTAATCCGCGGCTCTTTCTTTCAACCCCATACTATCATGGTCGGTGATGCATATGCCGTCCAGCCCCTTCAACCGAGCCTCCGCCACAATTTCCTCCAGCGTCATTTGACTATCCGAAGAAAAGGTTGCTTCATGAATATGTAAATCGACAAACACAGCTTTGCGCACCTCGTACATAGCATCATGATTAAGAGTCTAGCAATATATACGGGGCGTGTCAATTTTGTATACTTGTAAATCGCCGGCTGATTGAAAAATACGATAACGGGAGCCCGCCGATAGGAGATAGCTATGATTGGTTCTATCTTCCAGGATTCTCTAGTTTGCATTACATTTAGTTCAAACAATCACTTTCGATTTTTTACAGGGCAGGCCCATATGATGATACCGATTGCCAAGCCGCCCAGAATATTGCCTATGTGAACTGGCCAGAATCTGCGAAGCAGGAAGTTGATCCAAGACAACGCGGTATCCTTTGCGGATAAGCTGCACAGCATCCCGGCACAGGCCGGCATATTGCATAGGAGGGGGCGCCGTTCCACCGGCATGACCATCATGGCCTGAATAAATACCGGCAATATATTGTAAGGGGCCTTGCGCTGATCGTAACGGCGGCCATCGATAACGCGCAAAAAGGCAAACTCAAGAAAACGTAATCTGAAAGCCTATGGGGGGCGGCGGTTCCATTCTTGCCGCGGATTATCGTAAAGCGCACTCCATGCCCGAAGCAGGTACGACGGAGCGTATCCGGATTTCCACGCAGGCGCAGACGGATACGGATGAGAGTATCACCAGTGAATTAATATACGTTTAAAATATGAAAGAAGGGCTCGTAAGCTTGGCTGGTAGGCGCTTCTTCCGTTTGTACATTTTGAATATTTTGTTGAAAAACCGAGTAAAAAATAGAAAACCTACCTTGTATTGCACAATATCATACGTTATAATACTATTTATGGAGGTGGATTTTAAATGGCCATCGACGTAATTCTAAAAATGATGCATAAAGAAGGGAATATCCCGCAACATATCCAAAAAACAACTAATTTATATCAATAAAGACTAAACTGAAGCAAGCAATATAGAATTTGGCCGGCTATTAAGGATAAGCTTTTAAAATAACGCCCGTGGCCGCCGCGTGATTATCCGGCGGGAAAGGGCTGCTTGAAACGGCTTTCAGAAAAGCGGAATACAAGCCATCCGAGTGGCTTTTTAAGCCATTTCGTGGCTTGCGGAAAGATAGACAACATTGACGGATTGTAAGATTGCAAATATAAGAATGTTGTATATATAAAGAGGACTGGAATGAAAGCAAAGAAGAATTGTATCGGCGTTGAACTAAACTTTTTGATTGCTGAGGCGGTAGAAAAATGAATTTTACATTCAAGCGGTCTGTCCTTATTGCTGCAATCGCAATTCTCATTCTTCAGGGAGTCGGGCTCTTGTTCCAATTCCATGGTGTGGGCGGCTTTCTTTATTCCGCGATCGGGAGCATCCTGATCCTGGTTGCCGCCGACGCCCTGTTTGGGAAAACCGGCGTGAAATCCCACCCCGCCCAACAGAATAGACCTATAAAGAAGGACGATTTGGGGGAGCGGCTTTTTCATGTCGCGGAAACCATGGGCTTTGACTCCCAGCAGCTGATCTGGCTTTCCAAGGATAACATGAAAACCTTTGAAAAGCTCTCAAAGATCTCCTATGAGATTGAAAAGCTCAGCGAAGAGAACGCGGCCAGTTCGGAAGAAATCAATGCAAGCATCAATGAGCTTGCCGGCGCATGTACCAATCTGAATTCGGGGATTATAAAAATCGAGGATCATTCCCAAGCCTCCATCGAAATGCTGGACAAAAATGAGCGGACGATCCGAAGCATCGGGAGCTTCATCCTCGACCTTACATCGGTCATCCAGGTCGCGTCCGACAGCAATCTGGAGCTTCAAGCATCCTCTGCGAAAATCAATGAAATAGTGGAATATATCCGAAAGATATCCAGCCAGACCAATCTTCTGGCGCTGAATGCCACCATAGAAGCCGCGCGGGCGGGAGTGGCCGGCAAGGGTTTCTCGGTTGTTGCCGGGGAAATCCGGCGGCTCGCGGAGCAGACGGACGACGCGATCTCTATCATTGAAGGCGTGGTCGGAAATATTGTCGACAAAATGCAAACATCCAATACGGCCATGACCGAAATCGGCGACAAGATGAAGAACGTGGACGGCATTGTTACGGAATCCTCCCAGATTATTCAGGAAATCAACGCGATCCTCAAGGATGTTCAAAACGCGCTTTCCGGCCTTACCCAGGAGTCTCTGATACAGAAGAATACGGCGGCTGAAATTGAACAGGCAATGGAAAATGTCGCAGCGGCGGTACAAAAGACCCACAATGTTTCCTGCTCGGCCATTGAGATGGTCAATGTCCAGCAGAAGAAAAACGAAACCATCCTTTCCTTCTGTAACAAAATCGGCGAAACCGCCGAAATGCTGCAACAGGATGCCATGGGTTTCAAAAAGCAGGATGAAATTATCTTCGGCGTCAATCCCTTTGTCGAGCCCGACCGTATCCGGAAAACCTATGTGCCCATCCTCGAGCGGGTATGCGCCAGCGTAGGGATGAAATGCCGCACCCTGATCGTTAAAAGCTATGACGCGCTTAGTGAAAGCGTGGAGAAGGGAATCATCGACGTCGGCTGGTTTTCTCCGTTCGCGTATGTCAACGCGCATGAAAAATGTGGGGCGAATGTGCTCGTCACGCCCAAGGTTCAGGGCCGTTGCTCCTATAACGGGTACGTTGTGGCCCGCAAGGACGGCAGGGTGCATTCCCTCAACGACCTAAAGGGAAAGACCTTTGCCTACGTCGATGAAAAAAGCGCGTCGGGATATCTATATGCCCGCGATATGATGAAGCAAAATCATATGGACCCGGACGCCATTTTTGAAAAGGTCGTATTTGTGGGCAACCACAATAATGTCGTTAACGCCGTTCTGGCCGGGGAGGTGGATGCGGGCGCGACCTATGACGAGGTTTACAATCAGGCGCGCGCCGACGGGCTTTTTACGGATGAGCTGATCATTGTCGCCCGTACGGAGGAGATTCCGAAAGACGCCCTGGCCGCCCGAAAGGATATGCCAGCGGCGCTCGCGGAAAAGCTCAGCGGCGCCTTTGTCGATTTTAGCGATTACAGCGGGATCGATACCACTGTTCAGGGCTTTGTCAGGAATGAAGATAAAGCGTACGATATTATCAGAAGGCTAAACAATTAGTTTTGAATGCGCTTTAGCAGCATAAGCCGCCGGCTATGCCGCTGAGAATAACAGGCTTGTAGATATTAAGAACCCTCCTTTTGCTAGAATGGGAGCCGGTTTTCCAGCCGCCCTGAAAAGCAAAAGGAGGGTTTGTCATAAGCGGCAAAGTTTCACACACTAAAAATAGAGCCTTTGTACTAATATATGCATTTATACATTTTATTTTCCGCTTGCTAAAAATCCAGCGCCGGCATATGCCGGCGCTGGATTTTATCCGATTTTTCCGGGGGATTAGAACATCAGCTGAACCAGACTGGCCATCAGCACCGAGGCGATGGATACGGTGATAAAGCCGGAAACCAGCATTTTGGGCATGATCGCCCCCAGGATCTTCTCTTCCATCTCCGGGGTATCGCCCAGGGATCTGGCGACTTCTTTGGATAGGATGAAGGTGCCGGGGAAGCCGTAGTTGGCTGTGGAGCCAATGGCGATACACATCCAGGGGGATATCTTGAGCAGCTTGCCCACGATAATGGCGAAGATGGCGTAGCCGGCCACACCCAGCACGTTGGCAATGAGGATCAGGGGCAGCATCTGGGCCAGGTTTTCGGGGGTGGCGCCAGCCAGGCTGGAGAAGATAACCGCCAGCAGGGCGCCCATAGCGAAGCCGCCGGAATTGGCCTTATCCAGGATACGAGGCTCGAGGAAGCCGATCTCATGGGCCAGGATGCCCAAGATCAGCGCAATAATGTTTTTGTCCAGGATGCTGCGGCCCTCAAACTGGGGCAGGATGCTGGAAATCCAGGTGGCCAATACAGCCACGACGGCGACCTTGGCAAAATAGAGGTTTTCGCTCTCGTATTTTTCAGGAATGGGCGGAATCAGCTTTTTGCGGGCCTTGGTTGCAACAACAGCCTCTTCCACATAGGTTCCGTCCTGAATCTGCTTTTTGATGCGCTTGCCCTCTTTCGTCAGGCAGAAGGAAGCAACGGGGTAGCCGATGAAGCCTTCCATAATCATCAAAACAACGGCGAATACGGCCAGCATCTCCGCATTGGGCACGGCGGCAGTTGTAATGGCTTCCTGCATCATGAGGGAGGCGATCACGCCGCCGGAGATAACGGGGGCCGCGATATAGGCGGCGTCCCGGCCCATGAGAATGGGGCCTACGGAGAGAACCAGCGCGCAAATGCCAACCACGGCGGCGCTGGCGATGAGAACGGTTTTCCATTGCTCGATCAGCTGGCGCACACTCATAAGCGTACCCATATGGGCCAGGAGGATGGTGATCAGCAGGGAGCCGATGCCCTTGAGTTGCACATCTTCGAACAATGTTTTAGGAATGCCCATCCAGAAGGCGAGGATGAAGATGACGGAGCAGGTAAACATGGTGGATACGATGCTCTTGGTTTTGACCGAGATAAAATCTCCGATCGAGTACGTTAGAAAGACGAATGCGAGGCCGAGGATTGCGTACATAAATTACTCCTTTAAAATATTGTTAATATATTTAGAAAAATATATTATGCATAAATATTCTAAGATATGAGTTTACGATGTTTCGACATAAATGTCAACCCAAATTCAAATAATTTGAGAAAGAAGTTTGAACCCAATGTGTACGGAGCGGACCATAAGCAATAAACGGCAGCTCCGGGCTACGCAATGGGAAGGAGGAGCGCCGGAAAAAGAAGGATGTAGGGCTCAAAGATGAGCGATCCAAAGGATGCATTTTGCGCCGGGCTCCAATCGAGGCGCCTATATGCATGAGTCTGAATAAGCGCGTGGGGCAAAATGTTAAAAACATACGAAAAAAGCATGGCTTTGTCTTGTACGTATTTCCCTGTGTGTTATAATTATGCGGATGGCCGCGTTGCGGCAAAAGAGGAGGCAAGAAAATGAACATCAGAGAATTATCCAAAAAACACGAACAGTATATCATCGATATGCGCCGGGAGTTCCACATGCACCCCGAATTGAGCCTGCGTGAGGAGCGTACCTCCCGCCGGGTTCAGGAAGAGCTGGGCAAAATGGGCGTCCCCTTTGTGCAGCTGGCCGGCACGGGCGTGCTGGCCACCATCGCGGGCAAGCAGCCGGGGAAAACCATTGCCCTGCGGGCGGATATGGACGCATTGGAAATAACCGAGCGCAACGATGTCCCCTATAAATCTCAAAACGAGGGCGTTATGCACGCCTGCGGGCACGACGCCCATACTTCCATGCTGCTGGGGGCGGCTAAAATTCTCAGCGAGATCAAGGACGAGCTCCATGGCGCCGTGAAGCTGATCTTCCAGCCCGGGGAAGAGGTTGCCAAGGGCGCCAAGCTTATGATCGCGCAAGGCGCGCTGGCGGGCGTAGACGAGGTGTTCGGCATGCATGTGATGGGCGATTTCGCCGCCGGCACGGTAGCCCTGAGCCCGGGCCCGCGGATGGCCTCCTGTGATATTTTCAAGATAACCGTCAAGGGCAAGGGTGGCCACGGCTCTACCCCTAACGTAGGGGTGGATGCGCTGGCCGCCGCCGCTTCCATCGTGATGAACCTGCAGACCATCGTCAGCCGGGAGGTTTCGCCTCTGGAGCCGCTTACGGTCAGCGTGGGCAAGATGGTTTCCGGCACCCGCTTTAACATCATCGCCGATTCCGCCGTAATGGAAGGCACCACCCGCTGCTTCAGCTACGAGGTGCAGGCTATGCTGCCCGTTGCCATGGAGCGCATCATCAAGGATACCGCCGCCAGCTTCCGGGCCGAGGCGGAGCTGGAATATGAGCGCCTCACCGTGCCCGTTATCAACAACCCGGTTTCCACCGCCAGGGGCCGCAAGGCCATCGCCAAGATCCTCTCCGAGGAAGCGGTGGTTGAAATGCCTATGACCATGGGCGCGGAGGATTTTTCCGAGTATATGATCACCACCCCCGGCGCCATGGCCTTCCTGGGCATTTTCAACGAGGCCAAGGGCGCGAACCAAAACATTCATCACCCCCAGTTCAATGTGGATGAGGATGCCTTGTCCATCGGCGCCGCCCTGCATGCCCAGTATGCGGTGGATTTTTTGAACGAAGGGAAGTAAATGGCCGGGCGGCCGCGCAAGAGGAGGAAAGATGAACCCATATTTAGAAGGCGCGCAAGCGCTGGAATCCGAGATCGTGGCCAACCGCCGAGCGCTCCACGCCTTCGCGGAAACGGGCTTCGACCTGCCCCAAACCCTGGCCCTGGTTGAGGAGCGGCTGCGCGCATACGGCCTGGAACCCCGGCGGGTGGGCAGGGCCGGCATTGGCTGCACCCTGGGTAAGCCGGGCAAAACGGTGCTGCTGCGGGCCGATATGGACGCCCTGCCCATGCAGGAGGCCACGGGCCTGCCCTTTGCCGCCCAAAACGGCAATTGCCACGCCTGCGGACACGATTGCCACACGGCGATGCTGCTGGGCGCGGCCCGGTTGCTCAAGGAAAGGGAGGCCGGCCTCAACGGCACGGTCAAGCTCATGTTCCAGCCGGCTGAGGAGCAGCTGGCGGGGGCCAAGGATATGATCGACGCCGGCATCCTGGAAAACCCCCGGGTGGATGCGGCTATCGCCCTGCACGTGATGGCCGGCAACGAATACGGCGCCAGTGGTACCGTGCATTATGCAAAGGGGCCCCTTAATTTTTCCGGGGATGCTCTGCGCATTGTCATCATGGGCCGCAACGCCCATGGCGCTTCGCCGGAAAAAGGGGTGGACGCCATCAACATCGCCGCCCATATTGTTATCGCCTTGCAGGAGATTATCGCCCGGGAGGTTCCTGCCAGCGATCAGGCCGTGGTGCTGGTGGGCACCATTAAGGGGGGCGACACCGTCAACACCCTGGGCGGCCATGCCGAGATGACGGTTTCCCTGCGGGCCGCCAATGAAACCATGCGGGCTTACCTCAAGAGCCGGGTTAAGGAGATTGCCGAAAACACGGCCCGCACCTTCCGCGGCACGGCCGAGGTGGAATTTACCTATGGCATCGGCCCCATGAGCAACGACGGAAACCTCAGCCTGGAGGTCGGCGGCTATTGCGAAGCGCTCCTGGGGGCGGAAAAGGTATTCCAGATCTCCATCAGCGCCGGCTCGGAGGATTTTACCTACGTGGCCCAAGCCGTGCCCTCGGTGATGCTCTACCTGGGGGCGGGCGGCGTAGAGGAGGGCTATACCCATTCCATGCACCATCCGGCCATGGTGCTCAACGAGAAGGCGCTCCCTCTGGGCGCGGCCCTCTATGCCTATTGCGCCGAGCAATATCTGCAACGGAGATAGAGCTATGGCAACATAAACATAACACAAAAGGGGCCGCTGTGGGCGGCCCCTTTTGTGCGCCTTTTAGGATGCGTTGGCCATAAGCCAGGCTAGGGCCGTGTTGGCCAGCACGGCGGAACCGGTGGCAAAAACATCCTCCCGGAAGTCCGCCTTAGGATGATGCTGGGGGTAGGGATACCCTTCCTCCGGGGAGCCGCCGCCCAGAATCATCATCACGGAGGGGACCTTTTCGCTCACATAGCCGAAATCCTCCGAGCCGGACATGCGGC
>CAZAZI010000057.1:0-6931 GCA_964489575.1 uncultured Oscillospiraceae bacterium
GTTCCCAACGGAAACAATCATGTCTTCTGTATTTGAGTATCCCATTTCTCGAGCTATTTGGCTGAGCTGAGTTGAAATTGCAGTGAGTGGGTCCTCTACTCCAGGTGAACGGCGTGCTGCTTCTTTTTCTAATAGTTCCTTGCCTCTTTTTATCTTTTCCTCTCGTTCGAGTCTGTCAATTTGACGGAACCATGCCTTAATCTTGGATCTCGTTCTTGTGGATTTAGCTATCTTCAACCAGTCGCGAGAGGGCTTGCCCTGTGCCGATGTCAATATTTTGACTATGTCTCCGTTTTGCAACTCTTGATCCATAGGGGCAATTCTGCCATTTAACATAGCACCCACACATTTATTTCCTACTTCTGTATGGATTGTATATGCAAAATCTATTGGAGTTGAACCTTTGGGAAGAGAGACTACTTTCCCCTTTGGCGTAAATACAAAAACTTCGGTGGAAAGAACGTCTGTTTTTAGGTTGTCCAGAAAATGTGCGCTCTTATTGCTCTCTTCTTCCTCGTCCGAGCTTTCTGTGGGTGATTCTTCAAGAAGCTGGCGTATCCAAGTGAGCCCTTTATCCAGATTGTCTATTTTATGAGCGCTTTCCTTGTAGTTCCAATGAGCTGCTATCCCGTATTCTGCCAGGAAATTCATCTCTTTCGTTCTTATTTGAACTTCAAGAGGTTCTCCAGTAGGACCTACTACGGTAGTGTGCAAAGACTGATACATGTTGCTTTTTGGATTTGCAATGTAGTCGTCAAACTGTCCCGGAATTGGCTTCCATATTGTGTGCACTATGCCCAGTATCTGATAACATTCAGCTATGGATGAAACCACAACTCTTAGTGCAAGCAGGTCGTACAGCTGTTCCAATGCAAGGTTTTTCCTTCTCATTTTTTCATATATGCTGTAAAAATGTTTTGGACGTCCCTTTATTGCCACATCTAAACCCTCTGCGTTAACTCTCTCTGTGAGAATATCCATGGCCTCTTTCACAATAGTTTCACGTTCAGGCAGTTTTTTGCGAACGCGTCTTTTAATATCGTGATACATCTCAGGGTCCATGACCCTGAAAGAAAGATCTTCAAGTTCGCGTTTAATCTGATATATACCTAGTCTATGCGCCAAAGGAGCGTATATTTCTAAGGTTTCACGGGAGATGATGATCTGTTTTTCTCGTCTGTGAGAAGAGATGGTTCTCATGTTGTGAAGACGGTCTGCAAGTTTTATCAGAACTACTCTTATATCTTTTGCCATGACGACAAACATTTTTCTGAGGTTTTCGGACTGATACTCTTCTGCTGATTGGAAGGAAAGCTTTCCCAGCTTTGTGACTCCCTCTACCAAAACAAGAACTTCTTCTCCGAACTTCTCTTTTAATACTTCATCGGTTACTTCTGTATCTTCTAATACATCATGAAGCAGTGCGGCCACTATTGTCTCTGAATCAAGTTCCATCTCAGTGAGAATCGCTGCAACGCTGACGGTGTGAACCACGTAGGGATCACCGCTATAACGGCGTTGGTCTTTATGTGATTCTGCTGCAAAGACAAAGCCTTCTCCTACATTTTTTATATCTTCTTTGGAAAGATAGCGGCCGGCTTTAATCCACAGGTCTTGCCAGGCAACACGCAATGAGGAGACTCGTTGGTTCTCAGGTATTCGTCCCCAATAACCTTCCATCAACGCTTGCTGTTCATTCTTACTGACTCCTTCTGAATGCTGCTTGGCTATTCCTGAAAGATGAGCAGAGCGTACGTTTGTGGGTGTGGTTTTCTTTGCCGTTGCCAACTACTAATCACCGCCGTTTATGTTTCTATGAAACAACTATTTTATCTAATATCAATTGAAGATTAGTCATGTTGCGCCAAGTATTAATTCTGGGTTTATATGCCCAACCTTCAAAATCATTCGTGTCATTAAACATATTTACTGCGTCAAATCCAATTAAAGTGGATTCCCCTATATTTATTTTTATATGTCTCCCTGCCTTACCCAAGGGCGATATTTCGGCAACGCCTTTATAAGGAGAGTAGAGTATTGGAGCAGGGTTATCCATACCGAAGGGACCGATCTCCTCTCCCTTCTCCCAAATATCAAGAGACAGTTCTGAAGGATCCCAATATAAGATCTCTTCTTTTTCGCCGTTAGTCTCTGCTTTGGAGAGCATGTATTCCATTTTGTCTCTAAGTTCTGACCAGTTAGAGTCAGAGACACTGAAGCCTGCTGCCAATTTATGTCCACCCCAAGTGTTTAGGAGCGGAGAAAGCTCTTTTAAAATTGCTACAGCATCCCCGCCTTTCGGCATACGCAAAGTGCCGCGCATATTTTCACCTACAGGCGCAACAAGCGCTACCGGTGCATTTTTGCTGTTACATACCCTGCTTGCAACACTGCTTAGTATTCCGACGATCCACTCATCATTGGTTAAAACATGCCTATAATCAGGTTCTTCGGATGCATCAACCTGTGCAAGGACCTTTGAGGAAAGCGCTTTCCGTTTTTTATTTAGAGAAATTATTTTATCAACAAAACTCTCTAAATTTTTGCCAGAAAATAGTATTTTCACGGCCGTGTCGGCCACGTCTAAACGACCAGCAGCATTTAAACAGGGAATAACTTGCATGGACAAATCTTCTACTATCAAGGATGAAGGAACTATGTCGAGTTTTTCCATGAGCATCTGGAGTCCCTGTCGCGGAGCAGTTCTAAGAATTTGAACCCCTTTTTGAACCAAACTTCTGTTTAGCGGTGAAGCCATGGACACACAGTCTGCGATAGTGGCCAGAGCCACTAAATCTAGCATTTTGTTGAGTTTTTTTGCTGGCAGAATTTCATTTTGCCAAGCCCAACTCCAAATAACACCTGCCGCACACAATTTACGAGCCAGGCTGTCCCCCGATATTTGAGGATTTATCATAGTATCCTGCAATGCAGGAGTGCCTTCAACAAGGTGGTGATCAAAGATAATGACAGGTATTCCGCTCTCCTGAATTATTTTGACTGCTTCTACGTCTTTTGAACCACAGTCAACAGCAATAACCAAGTCGAACTTTCTTTTTACGATAATCTGTGCAATGTCTGTGTGCAAGCCATACCCCTTGCTAAATCTATGGGGAATATAATATCTTACGCTTGCGCCTTTTGCCATTGCGATTTCCGTGGCTATTGCAGTTGATGAAATGCCGTCCACGTCATAATCTCCATACACGAGAACTTCCGAGTTGCTAGAGAGATTCCGCATCAAAGCCACAGCCTCAGGACTGGCTATCCCTAAATCAAGAGCATCCAGTATTTTCTCCATGTCTGGATTTAACCAGCTATCTGTCTCTGAGACTGCTGAATCTAGCGTAATCCCCCTCATTTCAAGCAGTGATGCCTGAAATAAGTTGCATCCCAATTTTACAGATAAATCTGCGGTTGTGGTTGATGGTCTATATATGTTTAAATCATCTATAAAACAGCGTTCTACCAAAATTATTCTGCCGTTTCGCTGTCAGTTTGTGTGGCATCGTTAGTTGCAAAAATGTCTTCTTCGTTGGGCGCAATATGAGTTGAGTAATGTTCTTTCGTTATAGACTCCAAAATAGTTTTCTTTTCTTCTTCCAAAGCCTCTATTTTTTCATCCTTTAGTTTTACTTCTTTCTTGTATTTGCTTCTCATTTCGAACATCGATAGCACTGAAAAAATCCACATTATTGCCGCACCGGCACAGAAGACTAATACTTCCCATACTCCCTGGGGGAATGCCTTTTCAAATATAAAGAAACGTACGGTGACGTCTTCGATGTTCTGATATGCAAAAAGTGCTGAAAGAAACATTGTAAGTGTGATAGCCAAAATATAACTTCTCATATTGTCCCTCCTAATCTTGAAAGCGTCCTAAAATCGCATGTGTACCTTATAATTATAATACATTCATCGTGTGATGTGTATAAAAAAAGAGGGGCTTTCAAGCCCCTCTTTAAGTTTTTATATATTAATATTTTGAAGAACGTAAAAATAGACTTACAACGGCTGAACCGGCAATGTAAATTGAGCTGTATGTACCAACTATTATACCTACAAGGAACGCAAAGGCGAAGTTGCTTATTACTTCTCCGCCGAAGATAAACATTGCCAATACAGGCAACAGAGTAGTTACAGATGTGTTAATCGTTCTGGAAAGAGTCTGGTTTATGGATGTGTTAACTAAGGACTCTATACCCATAGTCTTCACCTGAGGCCAGTTCTCTCTTACTCTGTCAAAAATGACTATCGTATCATTCAGAGAATACCCAACAATTGTAAGTATTGCCGCAATAAATGTGACGGAAACTTCTCTTCCTGTGAGGCTATATGCGCCTAACATGATCAGAGAGTCGTGTATTAGGGCGAGTACAGCAGCAACTCCAAAGCGGAACTTAAAGCGGAAAGCCATATAGATAAGTATTCCAATTAGAGCAAGAACGATTGAAATTATAGCTTGCTGTCTAAGTTCTTGACCTACAACAGGTCCTATTTTATCGATTTTAAGAATTGAATATGTGCCAAAATCTTTCTTTAGTGTATCTAAAACAGTCTTACGCACTTCTTCATCTTGTGCCTGTAGACGGATAAGAATGTCTTTTTCGTCGTAGGCCTGGATTGTCGCCTGGCCCTGTCCTATTGAACTAAGGCTCTTGCGCACATCTGCCACTTCAACTGATTGCTCAAATTTCACCTGTAACACAAGGCCGCCAGTGAAATCAACGCTAAGGTTCAAGCCTTTCGTAAATAGCAGAACTACAGAGAGGAACATAATGACAAGGCTTATTGCGAGCCAAATTTTTCTGTATTTTATGAAGTTTATATTTAGTTTCGATGCATCAAAAATAGCCATATTATTGCCCCTCCTAAAGAGTCATTCCCTTACGGTGTTGGAACATAATACCGAAAAGAGAGCGTGTAACAACGACATTACAGAAGACTGAAGCAATAACACCGATACTTAGTGTAACCGCAAAGCCCCTAATAGGACCGCTTCCGAAATAAAACAGTACGACTGCTGCGATAAGCGTTGTGATGTTGGCATCCAAGATAACTACAAGGGCTTTTTTGAAGCCTGAATCAAGTGCGGCCATGAGGGATTTGCCTGATCGGAACTCCTCTTTCATTCTTTCGTAAATCAGAACGTTGCCGTCAACAACCATGCCTATGGTCAGGACTATTCCGCCGATTCCGGGCAGAGTCAATGTTGATTTGAGAAGAATGAGTCCAGCCAACACAAGCAAAACGGTAACGCATAGCGCTATATTAGCTGCAAATCCAAGCATGCCGTAATATACAAGCATGAAAAGAACTACGAGGCCGGCTCCTATGAGTCCGGATTTTATGCCTGAATTTATTGAGTCTGAACCAAGTGTCGGTCCTACTGATCTGTTTTCCAAAATCTCGACTGATACAGGAAGAGCTCCAGCACGAAGCATAATTGAAAGCTTGTTGGCATCTTCGGTCGTAAATTTACCCGTAATCTGTGCGTCTCCACCGGGGATACGCTGCTGAACTACGGGAGCAGAGATTACCACGTCATCAAGTACAATGGCCAACTGCTTATTGATATTTGCTTCTGTCGCCGCTTCAAAGAGTTTGGCTCCTTCGGCGTTGAATTTTATTGAGACGCCTGCTTTGCCAAACTGATCGAACATTGTCTCTGCTTTTGCAAGATCTTTTCCTGTTACATATGTCTTGCCTAGAAGGTATGCTGTGCCTGTTGCACCCATAAGCAGTTCTACGTTTGGATCTGCATCCACAGTGGTCTTCATTTTTTCGATATAAGCGTCAATCTCGCCTTTGGCTTCCTGCCAACGTTCTTGAGCTGCTTTAAATTCCGCATCTGTGCCATAATTCTTACGGATGGGAGCAGCAGGAATCCTGGGAGATTCTCCCAGTACTTGACGGAAACTCAGTACGGCCGTGCGACCAATAAGTTCCAACGCCGCTTCCGGGTTTTCTATTCCGGGGAGATCTATAGCTACGCGATCTTCGCCCTGTCTCTGTATAATAGGCTCTGCAACTCCGTATTGGTCAATACGGCTGCGAAGTACAGCTATGAGTTTGTTTACACTGTCAGAAGTCACCGGGGTGCCGGCAGTTTCTTTGGCTTGGAGTACGATATTAACTCCGCCGCTGAGGTCAAGCCCCAACTTCATCTTTTCTTTCACTGGATAGATTGTCCAAGCGGCAAGTAAAACTACAACTACTATTAGCAGCAGTCGCCACTTATCTTTCTTAGCCATAAAAATATCCTCCCTAAATAGAACGAAAATCGGATAATTTAACTATCCTTATTACATATATCTATTTTTTATTTTTATTCTTTTGCTTTATCGGCAGCTTTTGTAGCTGTCTCTTTCTTCTTTTTTGCAGGCGCTGTTGCTTTTTCGACAGCCTTTTTCACTGTTTCTGTCTTTTCTTCTTCTTTTACTTCTACTTCTTTTTTAACAATCTTTTTCTTTTTCTTAGGTTTTTCTTCAACCGAAGCAGCTTTTACTTCTGCCGGTTTTTTCATAGAAACAGAAGTCTTTAATACTCGGGCTTTTGTCCCTAGGTTTTTGTCCATTACGACTATGTAGCTGTCATCAAGAATTTTGTCAACAACACCAAAAAAACCGCCGGCAGTAATGATTTCGTCGCCGGTTGAAATGCTTGCCAACATATCTTCCTGTGCCTTTTGTCTCTTTTTCTGTGGACGTACAATCATAAAGTAAAAAATCGCCACAAACATTGCTAACGGAAATAGTAAACTCATCATATTACCTTGTTGTCCCATTAAGAAAACTCCTCCTTAGTTTTTACACACATGTAATATATTAAAATATTTTATACTTTTTACTGTTGATTAACAAAGAATATTCTAACACGTTATTTGGTGCTTAGCATGAAAATATCAGATAATGCTCTTTTCTTTACCTTT
>CAZAZI010000057.1:6946-7803 GCA_964489575.1 uncultured Oscillospiraceae bacterium
ACAAAAACGTCCACAACATAGAAAAGAACAGACTTAGGGAGAATCACCGGAGCTTGAGTAAAGGAGAGTACCCCCTTAAGAGTATTCGACTTTAAAGCCTTGTCTATACATCCCTGTGCTTCACTTGCCGGAACAGCTAAAATCATAACTTCTATCTCTTTTTCTTTCATGACTTTGCCTATTTCATCTATATGCCAGCAGTGAATATCCATGATGTCACGTCCAACTTTTGTCGGATCAATATCAAACAGAGCTTCGACTTTAAATTTGTAGCTTTGGAAAAGAGAGTGTCCCATGAGAGCCATTCCCAGATTCCCTATTCCCACTATTGCTACTTTCCAAACTTTTGGGGAGGATAGAATCTCCTCTATATGTTCGCAAAGACGCTCGACTTTGTAGCCTACGCCACGTTTTCCAATCTCTCCAAAATAGGAAAGATCTTTTCGGACTTGACTGGCTTTTATTCCTAAAATATCGCCAATTTGCTTTGAAGAGACAACTGTCACATACTCCTGCTTCATGGAAATAAGCAATCTGTGGTAGTGTATCAACCTTTCAACGGTCGGTTCTGCAATTCTCATCTTATTCGTTCTCACTCCACTACCAAGGCCGCTCTTCGCCATCCACGTATCTCTCCTCTACAACTTCATACGGGGCGAGATTTCTTTTTAGGAGTGCTTCCTGGTCTATCAGAACACGCACAACAAGCACTCTACGAGGATATGCTATTTCAATAATATCCCCTTCAGAGACATCTGACGAAGGCTTGACTGTCTTTTGATTAAGGCGAACAGCACCGATGGTTATCATTTCTTGTGCCACGGTGCGGCGCTTCATTAGCCTTGATAATTTTAAAT
>CAZAZI010000058.1:0-7755 GCA_964489575.1 uncultured Oscillospiraceae bacterium
GCTGCCCCCTGCGCCAGCTCATCCTGGCGGGCAGCGGCAACGCGGATAGCGGCGTAGCCGTGCTGGGCATGGTGGTAGGCGCGGCCTTCTGCCATAACTTCAAACTGGCTTCCTCCGCCGACGGCCCCACCGCCAATGGCCAAATCGCCGTGATCCTCTGCCTGGCGTTGGTAGCGCTTATCGCCGTGCTGAACCTGCAAAAGCAAAAGGACTAAGGAGGGCATATGAAACAGATCGACGCGCGCGGCCGGGCCTGCCCCGAGCCGGTTCTCATGGCCAAGCAGGGCCTCAAAGCATCCCCAGCCGGGATCGAGGTGTTGGTGGATAATGCCGTGGCCCTTGGCAACGTGACCCGCTTTGCGCAAAACGCCGGTTATCAGGTGCAAAGCGCCGCCGGCGAGGGCGATACCCACAAGCTGACCATCACCAAATAAGCCGAATGGATTATCTCGCCACCTTCTATACCCATTTTGCCGCCCAAACCTTTGCCCGGCGCTTGCAAAAGCAGGGCATGGAGGCCCGGATGATGCCCACCCCCCGTTCCGTGAGCGCCTCCTGCGGCAGCTGCGTGCGCTTTGCCTCGCGCGGCGATTTCCTCCCCCTACTCGTAGAGGATACGGAGGCTGTTTATCGCTGTGAGGACGAACGTTATACGGAGGCGTGGCGGCATCAGGACGTACAAAGCTAAGCATAGGGGCGGGCATCATGCCCGCCTTTTTTGCACCCGCCCCTCTGCTGTTGTGCGGGCGAAGCATTCGTGATACAATCAGAAAAATTCGATCAAACAAGGAGAAACCCATGTCCCAGGGAGAAAAGACCTACCTTTCCAAGATGACCTCCTGCGGCGGCTGAGCCGCCAAGATAGGGCCGGGCGTCCTGGAAAACATGCTTACGGGGCTGCCGCGCCTCTCCGATCCCAACCTGCTGATCGGGATGGAGACCAGCGACGACGCGGCCGTATACCGGGTGAGCGACGAGCTTGCCCTCATCCAGACTGTGGACTTTTTTCCGCCCATGGTGGATGATCCTTTTGCCTTTGGCCAGGTGGCCGCCTCCAACGCCCTAAGCGATATCTACGCCATGGGCGGCGTGCCCAAGCTGGCGCTCAACCTGCTTTGCTTCCCTTCGGACAAGCTGTCCCCGGGGGATGTGCGGGCCATTCTCGAGGGTGGGGCCAGCAAGGTGGCCGAGGCCGGGGCCTGCCTTTGCGGCGGCCATACCATTGAGGATAAGGAGCCGAAATACGGCCTTTCCGTTACCGGCTTCGTGCACCCCGGCCACATCCTGGCCAACAGCGGGGCTAAGGCCGGGGATGCGCTGGTGCTGACCAAGCCTTTGGGCAGCGGCATTCTCTCCACAGCCGCCAAGGCCGATCTTCTGGATGAAGCGGGCAGCGATCATTTGATCAAGGTGATGACCACCCTCAACGCCGCGGCCCAGCGGGCCATGGCGGGCTTGGCCGTACACGGCTGCACGGATATCACGGGCTTTGGCCTCTTAGGCCATGCCCACGAGCTGGCCGCGGCCAGCGGCGTGAGCCTGCGCCTAAATGCGGCTAGCCTGCCGCTGATGGCGGGCGCGCTGGCCTTCGCGGCGGAGGGTTTGGTGCCTGCCGGGGCCTATCGAAACCGGGATCATCTGGCCGACAAGGTGCGCTTCCTCCAAGGCGTGCCCCTGGCTATGCAGGATGTGCTGTTCGACCCGCAAACCGCCGGCGGCCTGCTCATCAGCGTGGCCGAGGCGGATGCGGAGCGCCTCCTGGCCGCCCTGGGCGAGGGCGGCGCGGGCTGGAGCCGCGTCATCGGCCATGTGCTGCCGCCGGGAGAAGCTCCCATCACAGTAGCATAAATAATGCAAACGCGGCGCAGGTGGGCTGGCCCCCCTGCGCCGTTGACTTTTGCGGCGGTTTCGGCCGTGGGCGGATCCGGCAGCGTTTGCCATTGCGGCAGGGGGCAAAAGGCTATATAATAATATGCAGTGTGCAAAAAATATCTAAGGAGGGCGAATGCCATGGAACAGCGTCAGGATCGCCTCGCGGCTTTGCGCGCGGGCAATGCCGAAGCCATGCGGGCTTGGGCCGCCCAATATGCGCATAAAGTGCGGGAGGTGGGCCTTGCGTATCTTGGCGGCGCGGAGGAAGCGGCGGCCCTCACCAAGCGGGTCTTTGCTCAGGCGCTCAGCGCCATCCGCGCGGGCTATGCGCCTGCGGATATGGAGGATTGGCTTTTGAGCCTGGCCCGTGCCCAGGGTTCGCAGGCCGCGCTGGCCAAGCCAGCCCAGCCCCTGCCCGCCCAAACACCCCAGCCCATCCTGCGCCCTGCTGCGGCCCCCGCGGCATATGGTACGCCCGAAGAGCCGCCCGCCGCATTGGAGGAGCCGCCCGTTGTGGCCCAAGAGACGCCGGCGTTCCCCTCGGAAGCGGAACCGCCCGCAGCGTACGGTATGCCCGTAGCGTGCGCTGCGCCCGAGACGGAAGCCGCGGCCCCCGCTTGGGATCCCGAGCCCATCCTGCAATTCACCCCCAAACCCGCGCCCATCCTGCTCTACGATGACAAGGAGGAACCCGCTTCCCTCTTTGCGGATGAGCCCATTATCCGCCGCGCGTCCCCCTTCAAGCGCTTGTTGGCCACGCTGGCCATCCTCATCCTGCTCTTGGCCGTGCTCGCTCTTATTTGGGGCTTGGCCGGGCTGCTGATGCGCCTGCGCCTGATCCCGGCCTACGATCTGGGCTATAGCTGGTTCAACGCCAACATCCAGCCCCTTTTCTAAGGTTATTCCATCAAAAAAGCGGCCTTGTAAGCCGCTTTTTGTTATATGCGCGGGTTCACTCCACCGGGGCGAACTGGCTGTTGTAAAGCTCGGCGTAAAAGCCGCCCTTGGCTAAAAGTTCAGCGTGGGAGCCCTGCTCCACCACATTGCCCGCGCGCATCACCACGATCATATCCGCCTCGCGGATGGTGGAGAGCCGGTGGGCCACGATGAAGCTGGTGCGGCCCTTGGTCAAGCGGGCAAAGGCCTGTTGGATGCGCTGTTCCGTGCGGGTATCGATAGAACTGGTGGCCTCGTCCAGAATCAGCATGGGCGGCAGGCAGAGCATGATGCGGGCGATGCACAAAAGCTGGCGCTGGCCCTGGGAAAGGCTGCCGCCCTCCTCCCCCATTACCGTATCGTAGCCTTTGGGCAGGCGGCGGATGAAGGAATCCGCATGGGCGGCTTTGGCCGCCGCCACAATTTCATCCAAAGCGGCCCCGGGCTTGCCCAGGGCGATGTTATCCCGGATGGAAGCCGCTTGCAGCCAGGTATCCTGCAAAACCATGCCGTAGCTTTTACGCAGGCTTTGGCGGGTGATATCGCGGATATCCGTGCCCTCCACCCGGATGGAACCGCCGTCTACATCGTAAAAGCGCATCAGCAGGTTAATAAGGGTGGTTTTGCCGCAGCCCGTAGGCCCCACGATGGCAATCCGCTGGCCCGGCGTTACATTGAGGTTAAAATGCTCGATCAGCTTTTGCCCGGGGCTGTAGGCGAAGGAAACATCCCGCAATCGCACGCAGCCCTCCGGCCCGGCCAGCACGCGGGCGTGCGCGGCATCCGGCTCCTGCGCCTTGGCATCCAGCAGCCCGAAGATGCGCTCGGCGCAGACCAAGGCGTTTTGCAGCTCTGTGAGCACGCCCGAGATTTCGTTAAAGGGCTTGGTATATTGGTTGGCATAGCTGAGGAAGATGGTGAGCGAGCCTACGCTCATGCCGCCCGCAACAACGGAAAAAGCCCCCGTCAGCGCCACCCCCGCATAGACCACGCTGTTAACAAAGCGGGCGGAGGGGTTGGTCAGCGAGGAAAAGAAGATGGCCTTGAGCGAGCAATCCTTCAGCCGTTTGTTGATCTTTTCAAAAGCCTCGAGCTCGGCCTCCTCGCGCCCAAAGGCCTTGATCACCTTCAGCCCGCCGAGCATCTCGTCGATAAAGCCCGTCTGCTCCGCGCGGGTATCCGATTGCGCGCGGAACATGGAGGCTGTGCGGGTGGCGATGAAGCGGGCCATAAAGAGCGATAGGGGCGTAACGCACACCACCACCAGCGTAATGGCCGGATGGATGGTGAGCATGAACAAAAGGGTGCCCAATATGGTCATCACCCCGCTGAAAAACTGGGTTAGGGCTATCAAGAGGCCATCCGCAAATTGATCCACATCCGCCACCACCCGGCTTACGATCTCGCCAGTGGGCTTTTGATCAAGATATTGGAAGGGCAACCCCTGGATTTTACGGAAGGCGTCCGCGCGGATATCCCGCACCACCCCGAAGGTGAGGGCGTTGTTGCAGGCGTTCATTAGCCATTGGGCCAGGGCCGTGACGCCCACCAATATCCCCGCTTTGGTGAGAAAGGGCAGGATGGCATCAAAATCCACCCGGCCCGCGGCTACGATGTGGTCGATGGCCCGGCCGATGAGCACCGGCACATAGAGGGTCAGCGCCACGGTCAGGGCGGCCAGGATGACGGAAAAAATCAGCTGCGGCCAGTAGCGCCGCATATAGCCGCCGATGCGGCGGATCGTTCCTTTTTGCCGGGAGGGCGGAGGGGTCATGCTCATTGGGCGGCCACCTCCGGCGGGAATTGGGAATCGTAGATCTCCCTATACACGGGGCAGGCCTTAAGCAATTCCGCATGCGCACCCATGCCCGCCACATGCCCATCCTCCAGCACGATGATATAATCCGCATGGGCGATGGAGGCGGCGCGCTGGGATACGATAAAGACCAAGGGCTTTTCGGGCAGGGCGCGCAGGGCTCTGCGCAAGCGCGCGTCCGTGGCGTAATCCAGGGCCGAGGCGCTATCGTCCAAAATAAGGATATCCGGCTTTTTCACCAGCGCCCGGGCAATAGTAAGACGCTGGCGCTGGCCGCCGGAAAAATTCCGCCCGTTCTGCTCCACCCATGCTTCAAGGCCGCCTTCTTGAGCCTCGGCCACCTCGCGGGCCTGGGCCGTATCCAGGGCCTGCCAAAGGTCGTCCTCCATTGCCTCCGGGTTGCCCCAGCGCAGGTTCGCCGCGATGGTGCCGGAAAACAGCAGGGCCTTCTGCGGTACGACGCCGACCTTGCGCCGCAGGGCGGCCACGTCCCAATCCCGCACATCCCGGCCTTCGACCATCACCCGGCCGCGGGAGGCCTCATAAAAGCGGGGGATCAACTGCACCATGGTGCTCTTGCCAGCGCCCGTGCCGCCGATCACGCCGATGGTCTGCCCCCGCCGGGCGCTAAAGCTCACATCGCTGAGGGCTTCCGCCCCGGCCCCTTCGTAGGCCATGCCCACTTGGCAGAATTCCACAAGGGGCGCAGGTTCGCCAAGGCCGCCCTGTGCGCCGCCCGCGCTCTCGTTGGAGGGCGGCAGCTCCAGCGCCGCAGCCACGCGCCGGGCGCTGGCCAGGGCCTTGGTCATGGTAACGATGAGGTTGGCCAGCTTGATCAGCTCCGCCAGAATCTGGCTCATGTAGTTATAGAGGGCCACCACCTGCCCCTGCGTGAGAACGCCCAGCTCCACCCGCAGCGCCCCCACCCAGATGAGGTAGAGCACAGCCGCATTGATCATCACATAGGTGAGGGGGTTCATAAGGGCGGAGATGCGGCCTACATAGCTTTGCTCGTCAAACAGGGCGCGGTTGCTTTCATCAAAGCGGGCCGTTTCCGCCTCCTCCTTGCCAAAGGCGCGCAGCACCCGCGCGCCCGTAAGGTTTTCGCGGGTTGTTCGCAAAACGCCGTCCAGCCTGCCCTGCACACGGCGGTAGAGCGGGATCGTCCAGAGCATGACGCCGAACACCACCAGCGAAAGAGACGGGATGGCGCAGGCAAAAACCAGAGCGGCGGGCACATCGATGGTAAAGGCCATCACCGCCGCCCCAAACACGATAAAGGGCGAGCGCAGGAAGAGCCGCAGGGTCATATTCACGCCGGTCTGCACCTGGTTCACATCGCTGGTCATGCGGGCGATCATGGTGGAAGCGCCCATCTCGTCGATCTGCGAAAAGGAAAGGCCGCAAAGCCGCTTAAGCAGCGCATGCCGCAGCTTGGCTCCAAAGCCTACCGCCGCCTTGGCCGCGTAGTATTGGGCCGTAACCGCGCACACAACGCCGATGAGGCCCAGCGCTACCAGGCCCAAGCATAGGCGCAGGATCAGCGCCCGATCGCCGCCTGCGATGCCCGCGTCGATCATGCGGGCGATCATCAGCGGCACCAACAGCTCAAAGCAGGCCTCCAGCATCTTGAAGAGCGGGGCCAGCGCCGCTTCTTTTTTATAATCCTTTAAATAAACCAGCAGTCGCTTCATTCGGATCTTTCCTCACGTTATACACAATTTTATTATTGTATCGCATTTCCCGATAAAATGGTACCCCGCGCGCCCAGGCAGCCTTGCCCAGGTTCGCCCGGCATGCTATGATAAAAGCAGCCTTTTTTAGGAGGATATGTATGCAAAAGCTTTTTGAGGCTTTGGCTGCGGAACTTGGCGCGGGCCGACCCGCCATGCTCTGTACGGTGATCGAAAGCCGCGGCTCCGCCCCCAGGGGCGCGGGTGCCAAAATGGCCATCTTCCAAAGCGGCGAGGCCATGGGTACCATCGGCGGGGGCATCATGGAACACCTGGCGGAGGTAAAGGGCCGCGAGGCTCTCTCCGAGGGCCGCTCCATGGTACAAGCCTTCTCCCTTTCCGCGAACGACGCGGCCAGCATCGGCATGATCTGCGGGGGCAGCGTGCGGCTGTTCTTTCAGCATTGCGCGCCGGATACGGCTCCGCTGTTCGGGGCCGTCGCCAAGGCCCTCGCCGGGGATGAAGATGCCTGGCTGGCCCTTGAGGTCGACGCGGAGGGCTGGAAGGCCGGGCTCTATGCGGCGGATCAAACCCCGCTCTTTGGCGATGCCTTCCCGCCCGGCCTGCTGCAAGGCCGCTTAGGCGGCCAGCCCGCGCTCTTTGGGCAAGAGGGCGAACCCCTCCTCTTTATTGAGCCGCTTAGCAGGTCTGGCTTCGTCTATATCTTTGGCGGCGGGCATATCTCCAAGGAGCTGGTTCCCGTGCTGGCGCATCTGGATTTCCGCCCCGTAGTTTTTGAGGATCGGCCCCAGTTCGCGCAAGGCTCGCTTTTCCCCGGCGTTGTGCGCACCATTTTAGGGGATTTCACCGCCTTCGGGGAGCACGTCCAGCCCCGCCGGCAGGATTATATCGTGATCATGACACGGGGCCACGCTGCCGATCACGAAGTGCTGGCGCAGGCGCTCCAATCTCCCGCCCAGTATGTCGGCCTTATCGGCAGCCGCACCAAGTTTGCCGCTACCTGTGAAAAACTGCGGGCCGCGGGCTTTGGTGAAAAAGATATCGCCCGCATCCGCAATCCCATCGGCCTGCCCATCCTGGCGGAGACCCCGGCGGAGATCGCCATCAGCATCGCCGCCGAGCTGATCGAGCACCGGGCCAGGCGCAGCCACGCCTAACAAAGGAGGCATATGGAAACCATCTATTTTTCCAAGCTAAGGCCGGACGCCATCCTCCCTTCCAAGCGGGAGGAGGACGCGGGCTATGATATCTACCTCTGCCTGAACGAGGATTTCGTTTGCCTAGCCCCGCACGAGACCCGGGCCCTGCCCAGCGGCATCGCCAGCGCCTGCGCGCCTAATTATTATTTCCAAATCTTCGAGCGCGGTTCCTCCGGCACGAAGGGCATCGGCCAGCGCTGCGGCGTGATCGACAGCGGCTACCGGGGCGAGTGGTTCA
>CAZAZI010000059.1:0-7703 GCA_964489575.1 uncultured Oscillospiraceae bacterium
AGAAGGCGCGGCCGAGGCCAAAGCGGCCCGCCTCTCCTATGTTCCCCTCGCATTTGCACAGGACCTGACCTTGGCCGATGTGGCCTTGCAAACCGGCCGCCACCACCAGATCCGCGTGCAGATGGCTGGCCATGGGCTGCCGCTCTGGGGAGACCAGCGCTACAACCCCGCCGCCAAGCCTGGGCAGCAGCTGGCGCTTTGGGCCTATTCCCTCACCATTGAGCATCCTATCCTGCACCGGCCCATGACCTTTGCCGCCCTGCCGCAAGGCGGCGTGTGGGATACGCCCGGGTTCCAGGTTGCCATGGCGGCCGCTTCCGCAGGTTTTGGCCTGGTCTACGCAGATGCCAACGTGTTGGCTGTGGATAAGCCAACCGGCCTGCCCACGGCAGAGGCGGACGGCGGCCCCGATACCCTCGAAGCCCGCCTCAAGGCGCTATACGGCACGGCCTACCCCCTGCACCGGCTGGATGTGCACACCACCGGTCTCGTGCTCTTCGCCCGAACGGAGCAGGCGCGGGATGAGCTGCTTTCCGCCTTTGAAGAGCACCGGGTGCATAAGACCTACCACTGCGTGGTCAAGGGCGTGCCCAGCCCCAAGGAGGCCCTTTGCACGGCCTACCTGCAAAAGGATGCGCAAAAGGCGCGGGTCACGGTGTATGACAGCCCCCGGCCCGGGGCCAAAGAGATCCAAACGGCATACCGTATGCTGGCTTCCAAAGGCGGCGAATCCCTGCTGGCCGTGGATTTATACACCGGCCGCACGCACCAGATCCGCGCGCACCTCGCCCACCTGGGCCATCCCCTTCTCGGGGATGATAAATACGGGGATCGGGACTGGAACCGGGCGCGCAAGGTATGCCTGCCCAGGCTCTGTGCTGTGGCGCTAAGCTTTTCCCTGCCCGCGGCAAGCCCCCTCGCCTATTTGAACGAGCTGCGCCTCACCGCGCAGCCGCCCTGGATTTTTTAAAGGAGGACGATATGCACACCTTCAAAACCTTCGATATTGTGGGCCCCAGGATGATCGGCCCTTCCAGCTCGCATACGGCCGGCGCCGCGCGATTGGCGCACATCGCCTGGCACATCGCCGGGGAAGATGTGGCCAAGGTGGAGCTTACCCTCTATGGCTCCTTTGCGGAAACCGGGCGCGGTCACGGCACGGATAAGGCCCTGCTGGCCGGCGTGCTGGGCCTTGAGCCGGATGACGAGCGCCTGCGCTATTCTATTTTGCTGGCGCAGGAGGCGGATGTAAAATACGAGTTTCGCTATGTGGCGGAAGCGCCGGGAGATTATGATTATGCCAACATGGCCCGCATCCACATCGAGGGGCACGACGGCACGATCACGGATGTGCTGGGCGCTTCCATCGGCGGCGGCAACATCGTGATTACGGAGATCAACGCTATGCAGCTCTCCTTTGCCGCCGAATACCCCACCCTCATCGTGCGCCACAACGACGTGCGGGGCACCATTACCCAGGTCACCGGCGTGCTGGCCAAGTCCCACATTAATATCGCGGGCATGCGGGTATTCCGCCAATCCAAGGGGCAGGAGGCTTATATGGTGATCGAAACGGATTCCCCCGTGGATACGGCCGTGCAGGCCGCCGTGCTCGATTGCAATGAAAACGTGCTGTCCGTGCGCGCCATCACCAAGCATTAGGAGGGGTTTTGCCATGCGCTATGTATTTACCACGGGAGCCCAGCTCCTGGATATCTGCACAAATGAGAATATCCCCATCTACGAGGCTATGCTGCGGCGGGAGCTGGAGCTTAGCGAGCTTTCCCGCAACGCGATTCGGGAGGAGATGCGGGTCAATCTCGACGTGATGCGCGCCTCCGTGCAAAAAGGGCTGCGGGAAGCCCACCGCTCGGTTTCCGGCCTTTCCGGCGGGGATGCGCAAAAGCTGGATGCCTATGCGGCCTCCTCGCTGATGGGGCCACTGATGGCCCGGGCCGTGGCTGCCGCCATGGCCGTGGTCGAGGTGAACGCCTCCATGGGCCGCATCGTGGCCGCGCCCACGGCCGGGGCCAGCGGCGTGCTGCCCGGCACCCTGCTCATCGCCGCGGAATTTCGCGGCTGGGGGGATGATAAGCTGATCGACGGCCTCTTCACCGCGGCAGCCGTCGGCGCGATCATCGCCACCAACGCCACCATCGCCGGGGCCGAGGGCGGCTGCCAGGCGGAAACCGGCGCCGCCGCCGCCATGGCCGCCGCCGCCATTGCCGAGCTTTCGGGCGCGAATCCCGCCGCCTGCCTGGATGCCGCCGCCATCGCCCTCAAGAACGTGCTGGGCCTGGTGTGCGACCCGGTGGCCGGGCTGGTGGAGTGCCCTTGCATCAAGCGCAACGCCATCGGCGCTGCCAACGCCCTGCTCTGCGCGGACCTCGTCCTTTCCGGCGCAGAGAGCATTATCCCCTTTGACGAAGCCGTTTGGGCCTCGCGAACCGTGGGCAAGCAAATGCACCTGGACCTGCGGGAAACCGCTCGGGGCGGCCTGGCCGCCACCCCCACGGCCCGGCGCATCACCAAAGAGCTGGGCCTGGCCGGGCCTGTGGAATAAGGAGACTGGCTTATACAAACGGCCCGGCGCATTTTCACGCGCCGGGCCGTTGCTTATGTTGGACCGCGGGGGCCGCGCCCCGCAAAGCATTAATCCTCCACCCTGCGCATAGCCGCGCCCAGGGCGCGGAGCTTTTGCTCAAAGTATTCGTAGCCTCGATCCACGTAATGGATGTTGTGCACCTGGCTCACGCCCTCGGCCATCAGCGCGGCCACGATAAGGGCGGCGCCCGCGCGCAGGTCGCTGGCGTAAAGGGGTGCGCCGGAGAGCCGCTCTACGCCCTCGATATAGGCGGTGCGGCCGCTGAGGTTGATGTTTGCGCCCATGCGCCTTAGTTCCGGCACGTGGTTAAAGCGCTCCTCGAATATGTTTTCCACAATGAAGCTGTTGCCCTCGGCCGCGGAGAGGAAGCTCATCATGGGCTGCTGCAAATCCGTAGGGAACCCTGGATAGGGCAGCGTTTTGATGTTGACGGCGCGGGGCCTAGAATCCGCCGTAACCCGCAGGAAGAATTCGCGCCCGTCGTCGCCTTCGATAACCCGCACGCCGCTTTCCATCAGCTTGGCGGAAATGGCCTCCAGGTGCGTGGGGATCACGTTGTTAATCACCAAATCGCCGCCTGTGGCTGCCGCGGCGATCATAAAGGTGCCGGCCTCGATTTGATCGGGGATGATGGCATAGGTGCAGCCGTGCAGCTTGCGCCCGCCCTGGATGCGGATCACATCCGTGCCCGCGCCCTTGACGTTGGCGCCCATCATATTGAGGAAGTTGGCCACATCCACCACGTGCGGCTCCTTGGCCGCATTGGCGATGATGGTTTGCCCCTGCGCCCCTACGGCGGCCAGCATGATGTTGATAGTCGCTCCCACGCTGACTACGTCGAGGTAGATTTCCGCGCCGGTGAGCCGCGCGGCGCTGGCCTTGACAATGCCGTTCTCGATGCGCACCTCCGCGCCCAGGGCGCGCATGCCCTTGATATGCTGGTCGATCGGCCGCTGGCCGATGGCGCAGCCGCCGGGCAGGGCGATCTCCGCCTGCTTATAGCGCCCCAAAAGCGCGCCCAGCAGGTAGTAGGAAGCCCGCAGGGAGCGCACCATTTCAAAGGTAACGCGGTGATCGGTAATGCCCTGGGGGTCCAGGCGCATTTCCCCATCCGGGGTGAACTCCACCGTCGCGCCCATGCGCCGCAAAATCTTCTCCAGCATGCGCACATCCTCGATGGCGGGCAGGTTCTCCAGCAGGCAGCTCTCGCCGGCCAGGATCGCCGCGGGTATGATGGCCAAGGCCGCGTTCTTCGCGCCGCTGATGGTCACCACGCCCTCCAGGCGTTTGCCGCCTGTGATCTCATAATGCGCCATGTCTATCTTTTTCAACTTTCTGCATAATTCGGACCGCTATCCCGCCACAAGGGCGGCTACAGCCTTTTTATTTTACCATGCATCCCCCACCTTGTACAGTACCAGGTGTAGGGGCCGCCGCGCTCAATCCAGGTAGTAACGGGGGTTGTAGGCCTCGCCGCCTGCGCGCAGCTCAAAATGCAGGTGCACGGTTTCCGCGTTGCCGCTCTGCCCCGCCTCGCCGATCACCTGGCCTGCGCGCACCGTATCCCCCAGGGCCACGGCCGCGGAGGCGAGGTGCGCATAACGGGTGGTAAACCCTTCGCCATGGTCGATCTCGATCATCAAGCCATAGCCGCCCCGCTCCATCACGGCAGCCACCGTGCCGCCGCAGCTTGCCAGCACATCCAGGCTTTTGCCCTCCTTGGGCGCATAATCGAGGCCCAGGTGCAGCACGCCCTTTTGCTGGCCGTAATTGGCGGCGACGGTATAATCCGCCATGGGGCTTTGGAAGACCAGCGCCGTATCCGGCCCGCGCTTCCCTTCCCGCTTGCCCGGCTCGGCCTCGGGGTCGATCTCCTGCGTGCCCACGCGGATCACGCGATCCTGCGCCTTGATGGTTTGCGTTTCGGAGCCGGATCTGCTGGTGCTTTTATCGCCATTGATATAAACGGTGTGGGTGATTGTCACCTTGGCGCCGGGCCTGCCGCCGCTCACCACGATGCTGCTTCCTTCGAGCAGGTATTTATCCTTTTCCTCCGTGGTTTTATAGCCGATCTCCTCCCGCGCCTCTATGGTGAGGGTGCACTTCACCTTCAGCGGGGAGCGGGCGGCCGTGAATTTATCGAAAAGGGCCTCGTAGCTTTCCACCGCTTCGCCGGGTTCGGCATTGCGGAAGCTCACTTCCTCCATCAGCTCCACGCTCAGCTCGCCCTCGCCCTTTTCGCGGGCCTGGGCGCTGAAGTGCGCCTTTACATCCTCCACCAGCGCGTGCGCCGCCTCCTCGCTGGCCAATACGCCCTCCGTATCCCCGTCGATCACAATGGCCGTGGCGGTGTAACGCTCCACGGCCTGCGCCGCCGCCCCGGCCCCGTTGCCGCTTAGGCCGCCGCCGGCCTGGGCGGTTTCCGGCGCTTGGGCCGAATCCCGGGCCTGCTGCTGCGCGGCCAGGATAGATGGGCTGCCGCCGCCGCTTACGGGCAGTAAAAGCTTATCCCCCCTGAGCCACCCGGCTATGGCCAGGCCCAGCGCCAGCACGCAAAGCCCCAGGGCCAGCCACCTGTGAAAAGCATCGCCCTCGCGCTTCTTTTCCGGCAGGGCCTCGTAAAGCACCTTATTATATTCATCCCAAATATAGCGGCTGTCGAAATCGTCATCGCTCAGGCCGTCGTCTTCCTCGCCCTCCGGCTCTGTGCAAGCCCCAGCCGGGGCGGGCGCCGCCTGCGAGGCAATCGTTTCTCCCGTGGCGAACGTTGCCTCCGGCGGGTCGGCAAAAGGGCCTGCCTGCGCCGAACAAGACCCCTCGGCCTGGGCTGGCCCCTTCGCAATGGGCGATGCCTCCGAAGCCAACGGATGCTCCGGGGCGAACGCCGCCGCCTGGGGCAGGTGGGATTCCTGATTGTGTTCTCGTTCTTCCATGGGGCTATTATACCGTATCCGCCCCCGGCCTTCAACCAAAAGGGCCGTTGACTTTTCCCCCCGCCGGGCGTACGATAAACATGCGTTTCCTCCGTAAACCGGTCTTTTTTCGTCAAAGGAGCAGCTTTTATATGGATTTAACCACTTTCTTCTTGGTATCGACGGCCTTTATGGGCGCTTTTTTACAGGCTGCCATGGGCTTTGGCTACGCGGTGTTCGTAATGGTCTTTTTTCCGCTGATCCTGCCCAGCATTACCGAGGCGGTCACCGTTTGCGCCCTCACCAGCCTGCTGATCTCCGGCTCTATGCTTTTTCGCTATCGCAAAAGCGCGCAGCCGAACAAGGTGCTCTGGCCCATTGGCATCTATTTTGTCGTAGCGCCATTCGCCATTCGCCTGGCCACCCACATCCCCCACCGGGAGATGAGCATCGCCCTGGGCCTTTTCCTGCTTGCCATCGGGCTCTATTATCTTTTTTCCGCAGATAAGCTGCGCATCCCCTGTACGCCCGCAACCGGCATAGCCGCCGGGGCCGTGACCGGGCTGTTCGGCGGCCTCTTCTCCGTGAGCGGCCCGCCCGCCGCCCTCTATTGCCTGAGCGTTACCGATAGCAAAGAAGCGTATGTCGCCACCCTGCAATTCTTCTTTTTCACCACCAACATCTATACCGCCATTGTGCGGGTACTGGGCGGCTTTGTTACGGGGGCGGTTCTTGCCTGGTCCCTTCTGGCCGGGCTGGGCATGGTGGCCGGCATCCTGCTGGGCGGCGCGGTCTACAAGCGCATGGATCTTTCCAGCATCAAGCGCTGGGTGTTCCTCTTTATCAGCCTCATGGGCTTGTGGATCATCGCTTCGAACTTGCTTTAAACTTTTCCGCCTTGCGCTTTTTATAAAAGATGCTATAATGATGGATGAAAAGAATATGTCGTCCCGCTGGGGGTGCTGCGCAAGCGGCTGAGATAACACCCCGGAACCTGTTCGGATAATACCGGCGTAGGAAAGCGGTCATGGAAAGCCTTGGGTTTTTCGTCTCCGTTTCATCAAGCGGGGGCGCAAAAAGATCGGAGGTTTTTATTTTATGCAATTCGTTCTTTTCGAGAAACTGGCCGGCCTTAAGGGCGTGGAAATCTTCCTCTTCGGGGCGGCCCTGCTGGCTGCTTTGGGCCTAACCATCGCCATCCTGCGCTACCGCAAAGCCCGCAGCGCCGAGGCCGCGGCCCAGCCCCAAAAGACCCGGGCGCTGGTTTACGGCGCGCTATGTGTGAGCCTCTCCTTTGCGCTGAGCTATGTGAAGCTCTTCACCCTGCCCATGGGCGGCTCCATCACCCTTTGCGCCATGCTGCCCCTTTGCCTGTACGCATCCGTCTTCGGCCTGCGCTACGGCCTTATCGCCGGCGTGGCCCTGGGCCTTTTGCAGCTCATCCAGGATCTGTATGTGGTGCATTGGGCGCAGCTTATTTTGGATTATATTCTGGCCTTTGCCTGCTACGGCCTGGCCGGATTATTTCCCAGGAAATTGCAGCTGGGCCTGGCGGTCGCCGCCCTGGGCCGCCTGCTCTGCTCCCTGCTGTCGGGCGTGGTCTTCTTTGCCGAATACGCGGCCGGCTGGAGCAGCGTATGGGCCTATTCTTTGGCCTACAACGGCAGCTATATCGCCGCGGAACTGCTGCTGTGCATCGTCGTTTCCCTGTTGCCGCCGGTCAAGCGGATGGCGGCGCAGTTAAAAGCGGTGTAATTTATAGCTGCAAGCACGATCGGGGGCGGCCTTGGCCGCTCCTTTCTCATGCGCGTAAGCTCCCGCAAATGCTTCCCGATAAACGAAATGCAACGCGGCTCCGCCCGGGATTGTAGCATAACGTATTGCCCGGGCGCGTTAAAGCCTGGCTTGGGGGCCGGATTGCGGGCAAACCGCCTGGAAGGTTTTTAGCGGCCCGGGCGGGATTTTCTACGCCCGTCTCCCCTCAAAGCGGCTAAAAACCTTGTGTTTTCGCTTCGTATGCAGTATAATATTTCTTCGTGCCAAGGGGCTATCATGTAGATACGATTTTGATGAAGATAGAGGTATCCTGTATATGACCAACGACCACATCCGCAACGTTGCCATCATCGCCCACGTGGATCATGGCAAAACCACCATGGTGGATCAACTCCTGCGCCAAAGCGGCG
>CAZAZI010000060.1:0-7670 GCA_964489575.1 uncultured Oscillospiraceae bacterium
AATCCTCGTAAAGACTTGAAACCCGGTGACCCGGAATACGAAAAGCTGAAACGCTCCATCGAGCAGTTCGGTTATGTTGAACCCGTTATATGGAATAAGACCACATCTCATGTTGTCGGTGGCCATCAGCGTTTGAAGGTGCTGCTTGATATGGGCATCACCGAAGTTGAGTGTGTGGTTATCGAAATGAACGAGGAAAAAGAAAAGGCCCTCAACATCGCCCTCAATAAAATCAGCGGTGATTGGGATAAAGACAAATTGATGCTTTTAATTGCTGACCTTCAAGGAGCAGATTTTGACGTATCCCTCACCGGTTTTGAACCTGCCGAGCTTGATGATCTATTCAAGGATTCCCTTAAGGATGGCATTCATGATGACGACTTCGATGTGGATGCTGAACTGCAAAAGCCTGCAATCACCAAGCAAGGTGATGTGTGGAAGCTTGGACAACACAGGCTGGTCTGCGGAGATTCAACTAAAGCGGATACTTTCACTGTTCTCATGGATAGCAAACTCGCAAACCTTGTTGTAACCGACCCTCCGTACAACGTCAACTACGAAGGCGCGGCGGGCAAAATCAAAAACGATAATATGGGAAACGAAGCGTTCTACGATTTTCTGCTGGCGGCGTTTACAAATACCGAAATGGCAATCGCGAAAGATGCTTCTATTTATGTGTTCCATGCCGATACCGAAGGACTCAATTTTAGAAAAGCGTTCTCGGATGCAGGCTTCTATCTTTCCGGTACCTGCATCTGGAAAAAGCAGTCCCTTGTTCTCGGGCGCTCTCCTTATCAGTGGCAGCATGAGCCGGTGCTATTTGGCTGGAAGAAAAAAGGCAAGCACAACTGGTATGCCGACCGGAAGCAAACTACCATCTGGGAATTTGAGAAGCCAAAGAAAAACAGCGACCATCCGACCATGAAACCAGTGGCACTTGTGGCGCACCCAATACTAAACTCAAGCCTGTCGAACTGCATCGTGCTCGATCCCTTCGGTGGTTCTGGAAGCACACTCATTGCCTGTGACCAGACGGAGCGTATCTGCTACACCATTGAACTGGATGAAAAGTACTGCGATGTCATTGTAAAGAGGTATATCGAGCAGGCTGGAAACTCTGATGGTGTATTTCTTTTGAGAGATGGTACGGAATACAAGTATCATGATCTGCCGGAGATGGATGCTGATGCATAAACTCCCACCTACACAAAATGCCGCCGATTATTCGGAGAATCTATCCTACAGAAAACGCTCGAAATGACTTGCTATTTACAGCGTTCAGAGTGATATATGTAGTACCGAAAAAGAAAGGCGGTATGAAAAATGCAGATTAATTATAATGTAACAGGCGCAAAACGAAAGTCACTGGTAGGCGCAATCAGCCAGGAACTGAACACTCCAACAAAATACCTCGGTGCACCTACCTTCGCTTATGAGGTTGGTAGCTACCACATCGACAAGAACGGGATACTCAGAGGAGCTGACAATCCCGGCCTGGTTGCCGACCTGCAGGGATTGCACGACTTCAAGGCTATTTCAGAAGAATACGACACTCCACTCCCGGAATCAGAACCTGTACCGGAAGATGTTCAAATCCCTTACGAAGCCGCTCTTGGTGGCAGGGTTAGCCCTTACCACGATTATGAGGAGCCACCAGCATATGGAGAACCCGAGCAAAGTGATGCACTCGGGGCTAACCATTTGACCATAGAGATGCCAAGGTCGGCTTTCACAGATATGGCTCTTGAAAATCTTAAGAGATTGATTGAAAGCAAATCGTCACTAATCAAAAAAGCTCTGGGTACTGATTGCACCCCTATCATTATAGGTGAAGAAACAATCAGTTTCCCTTGGTTTCAAGGAGAGCTTACCTCAGATGAGGTCAAAACCTACACCCATTTTGTTACTGCGCTCTGTGAGATGGCAAAAACACAGCAAAGAGTCAATTCCACCGAAAAGCAAGTTGAAAATGAAAAGTACGCTTTTCGCTGCTTCCTCCTCCGGCTCGGTTTCGTCGGCTCTGAATTCAAAACAGAACGCAAAATCCTGCTAAAGAACCTATCTGGCAATAGCGCCTTTAAGAACGGCGCACCACCTAAAGCCGAGGAGGTAACTGCTGATGAATAACTTTCCTTCGAAGGATACATTGGAACGTCTCCGTAAGCAATACCCCTCTGGCACACGAGTGGAATTGGTACACATGAACGACCCTTATTCCAAGCTAAGGCCCGGCGACCAAGGAACCGTGGACTTCGTGGACGACACAGGCACAATTTTTTGCTCCTGGGATATCGGTTCCTCCCTCGGCGTTGTGTACGGAGAGGATGCGGTTCGAAAGCTGTAATGCATTATAAGGAGGTCGAAAATGAATAAAAAGATAAAGGAACAGATACTTGCCATCCGTGACACAGGCGAAACGAATATGTTTGATGTGCGAATGGTGCAGGAAATCGCTCTGCGAGAAGGATATGACGAGCTGCTTGCTTTCCTCACTTACAACACTGATGCTTATGCCCGCTTCATTTTGACTGGCGAAGATGAATAAATAACTAGACATTAACAAGAGAACAGTGCCAATAATGGCTCTGTTTCTCGTACAGATAGGTTTTGAAGGCTTGCTTGATGCAGGTCTATTTTTATGCCCGGAAGGAGGCGGCGGATATACGAAAACTCAAGAAATACACACCGACACGGTTCAAGGTGGCTGATTCAGTCTACGATAAGTCCTCCGCCGATTATGCCGTGTCCTTTATCGAAGCACTCTCCCATACCAAAGGTACATGGTCAGGAAAGCCTTTTGAACTAATCGACTGGCAGGAGCGGATTATTCGAGATGTATTCGGAACCCTGAAGCCGAATGGCTATAGGCAGTTCAACACCGCTTATGTAGAAATACCTAAGAAGATGGGAAAAAGTGAGCTTGCGGCGGCTGTTGCCCTGTTGCTCACCTGTGGAGATAACGAGGAACGTGCCGAGGTTTACGGTTGTGCTGCCGACCGTAACCAAGCATCTATCGTTTTCAACGTTGCGGCGGATATGGTGCGAATGTGTCCTGCTCTGTCCAAGCGAGTGAAAATCCTGGACTCCATGAAGCGGCTCATCTATCAGCCGACAGGCAGTATTTATCAAGTACTTTCAGCCGATGTCGGAAACAAGCATGGCTTCAACACCCACGGCGTGGTGTTTGACGAGCTGCACACGCAGCCAAACAGAAAACTCTTTGATGTTATGACTAAGGGTAGCGGTGATGCCCGTATGCAGCCGCTGTATTTCCTTATCACCACCGCCGGGGACAACCAGAACAGCATCTGCTGGGAGGTACACCAGAAGGCGCTGGATATTATCGACGGCAGAAAAAGCGATCCTACCTTTTACCCGGTCATTTACGGCGCCGACCTGGAGGATGATTGGACAGACCCCAAGGTCTGGAAGAAGGCGAACCCCTCCCTCGGCATCACAGTCGGCATGGATAAGGTCAGGGCAGCTTTTGAATCGGCAAGGCAGAATCCCGCCGAGGAGAACAGCTTCCGGCAGCTTCGGCTGAACCAGTGGGTGAAACAAGCCATCCGCTGGATGCCTATGGATAAATGGGATGCCTGCGCGTTCCCTGTGGATGAAAAGTCGCTCGAAGGTCGTGTCTGTTATGGGGGGCTTGACCTCTCGTCTTCTACGGATATTACCGCCTTTGTGCTTGTTTTTCCTCCTACCGACGAGGATGATAAATACTGCGTTCTGCCGTACTTCTGGATACCGGAGGACAACATCGATTTGCGTGTTCGACGCGACCATGTGCATTATGATCTATGGGAGAAACAGAGCTACCTACTTACCACCGAAGGCAATGTGGTGCATTACGGCTACATTGAAAAGTTCATCGAAGCCCTCGGCGAGAAATATAACATACGTGAGATCGCCTTTGACCGCTGGGGCGCTGTGCAGATGGTGCAGAATCTCGAGGGCATGGGCTTTACAGTCGTCCCTTTCGGTCAGGGTTTTAAGGACATGTCTCCGCCGACCAAGGAACTCATGAAGCTGACGCTGGAGGAGAAAATCGCTCACGGCGGCCATCCGGTACTACGCTGGATGATGGACAACATCTTCATCCGTACAGACCCGGCTGGGAACATAAAACCGGACAAGGAAAAGAGCACCGAGAAAATTGACGGTGCTGTAGCCACCATTATGGCCCTCGACCGGGCGATTCGTTGCGGAAATGATACGAGTGAAAGCGTATATAACACACGTGGATTGCTCGTTTTTTAATTGGAGGTAGATGCCTATGAATATATTTAGCGGACTGTTTCGCTCTCGCGGCAAGCCTAAAAACTTAGGCGGCAGCACTAGCTTTCTCTGGGGCGGTTCATCATCAGGCAAAGTTGTCAACGAGAGAACAGCCATGCAGATGACCGCAGTGTACTCCTGTGTGCGCATACTGGCCGAGGCCATTGCCTGTCTTCCACTTTTTGTCTACCGGTATGGGGATGATGGCAGTAAGGAAAAATGTTTAGAGCACCCCCTGTGGCGGGTTCTGCACGATGAACCAAATCCGGAAATGACCTCGTTTGTATTCCGGGAGACCATGATGAACCACCTGCTGCTGACGGGTAATGCCTACGCACAAATTATCCGCAATGCCCGCGGCGATGTCGTAGCACTCTATCCTCTGATGCCTGACCGTGTAACAGTGGACCGGGACACGCAGGGACGGCTGTATTACCGCTATCGTAAAAGCTGCAGCGATGCGCCTGAAGTCAACCAGAAAAAACCAAATGATGTGATCCTCGCACCAAGCGAGGTGCTGCACGTTCTCGGTTTGGGTTTTGACGGTCTGGTCGGCTATTCACCGATAGCGATGGCAAAAAACGCTGTGGGACTTGCTATTGCGGCAGAGGAATACGGAGCAAAGTTCTTTGCCAACGGCGCAGCGCCAAGCGGCGTATTAGAGCACCCCGGAACATTAAAAGACCCGGAGCGCATAAGAGAAAGCTGGCAGTCTACCTTTGGTGGCAGCGCCAACAGCAATAAAATTGCTGTCCTGGAGGAGGGTCTCAAATACACACCCATCGCCATCTCGCCGGAGCAGGCGCAGTTTTTGGAAACACGAAAGTTTCAAATCAACGAAATCGCCCGCATTTTCCGGGTGCCGCCACATATGCTGGCAGATTTGGAAAAAAGCAGCTTTTCCAATATAGAGCAGCAATCCCTTGAATTTGTGAAATACACTCTTGACCCTTGGGTTATCCGCTGGGAGCAGGCGATGAATAAGTCGCTCCTTCTGGAAAGCGAAAAGAAAAATATGTTCACAAAGTTTAATGTGGACGGGCTCCTGCGCGGTGACTATGTCGGACGCATGAACGGTTATGCCATCGCCAGGCGAAACGGCTGGATGAGTTCAAACGATATCCGTGAGCTTGAAAACTTGGATCGTATTCCGGAGGAACTCGGAGGTGATCTCTATCTTATCAATGGCGCTATGACAAAGCTGCAGGACGCCGGCGTCTTTGCAAAACAGACACGGTCTGCACCTGCAGTAACAGTAGAGGAGGACGATAATAATGGAACAAATAGCGCGGGCAGAAATGCACCAACCCACTCAAAGTAACATGCGCGATTTGCCAGCGGGTGCCACCCGCAAGTTTTGGAGCTGGGCGTGTGATGAGGGTTCCGGCACCCGAACACTCTACCTCGACGGCGTGATCGCCGAGGAATCCTGGTTTGATGATGATGTCACCCCGAAGGCCTTTAAAGCAGAGCTTTATGCCGGCGAGGGTGACATTGTCATTTGGCTCAACTCCCCCGGCGGGGATTGTATTGCGGCCAGTCAAATCTATGCCATGCTTATGGACTATCGCGGGGACGTGACTGTCAAGATTGACGGCATCGCGGCAAGCGCCGCTTCGGTCATCGCTATGGCAGGTACCAAGGTGCTCATGGCGCCGACAGCTCTCATGATGGTGCACAACCCTTTGACAGTGGCCATCGGAGATAGTGGGGAGATGCAAAAGGCCATCGCCATGTTGGGCGAAGTAAAGGAGAGCATCATCAACGCCTATGAGATCAAGACCGGGCTTTCAAGGGTACGATTGTCTCATCTCATGGATGCGGAGACCTGGCTCAACGCCAATAAGGCTATTGAAATGGGCTTTGCCGATGGGATCTTAGAGGATACAAAGCGAGGCCACCCGGAAGCCATCACATTCGCATTTAGCCGCAGGGCGGTTACCAATTCCCTTATGAGTAAGCTCATACCGAAGCCGGAGTCGAAAGTAAATACCGGCATATCCATTGAAGCGGCCATGCAAAATTTGCAGGCTCGCAAATACATTTGACGGAGGATATATTATTATGCAAAAAGTACTCGAGCTGCGTGAAAAGCGCGCAAAGGCCTGGGATGCTGCAAAGGCATTTCTCGACACACGCACCAAGGACAGTGTCCTGTCTAGCGAAGACAACGCAACCTATGAGAAGATGGTGGCAGACATCGACGTCATGGCTCGCCAAATTGCCATTGAGGAAGACCGGGTGGCAAGAGACGCCGCAATGGCACAGCCCACCAGCACACCCATCACGGAAAAGCCCAGCGCACGGGGCGGAGACCCCATAAGTCCCAGGGCGACGGCAGAATACCGGGAAGATTTCCTAAATCTTGTGCGAGGCAAAAAGCCTGTCCATAACGTCATGGAGGAGGGTACAGATTCCACAGGCGGCTATCTTGTGCCCATCGAATTTGATACGAACCTTGTGAAGGCTCTAAAGCATGAAAATGTAATCCGGCGGATCTCCAAAGTCATCACCACAGCGGCGCCCCACAGGATTAACATCGCACTGACCGATGTGGCTGCAGACTGGGTGGCAGAGTCCGGTAGCTTTACACCCAGCACACCTACGTTTAATCAGATCTCTTTGGATGCCTACACCCTGCGGGCGGCGGCACTCGTGTCGGAAGAGTTGCTGCAGGATTCTATGTTCGAGCTGGAACCTTACCTCATCGATAACTTCGCTTATGCTTTTGCGGCAAAGGAAGAGCAAGCCTTCTGTGTCGGCACCGGAGAGGGCCAGCCCACCGGCATCTTCACATCAAAGGGCGGAGATGTCGGTGTGACTACGGCGACGGCCGGGACAATCACAGCGGATGAACTTATCGACCTTACGTATTCCCTAAAAGAGGGCTACAAGAAAAACGCTGTCTTCGTTCTCAACAGCGCCACTCTTGCGGGTATACGGAAATTGAAGGACGGAAATGGTGTATATATGTGGCAGCCTTCCCTGCAGGCCGACGAGCCCGACAGATTGCTGGGCTACCCTGTATATGTCTCCCAGTATGCCCCCACCATCGCCGCCGGCGCCTTCACTATAGCCTTCGGTGATTTCCAGAACTACTGGATTGCCGACCGCTGTGGCAGGACCATCCGACGGGCAAATGAGCTGCATATCGCCAACCTGCAGACTGGTTTTTATGCTTTCCAACGTGTGGATGGAAAGACCGTACTGCCTGAAGGTATCAAGCTGCTCAAGCAGCACGCTTAAGGGGAGGGTTTCGCTATGTCATACAACGCAAAAAACTACACCGAACAGGGCGGCGAAAAAACCGTCATCGGCGGCACATTGGAAATTAAGGAGGGAGCCTCGGTAACGGGACTTACCTCCACTGCCGCACCCGCTTCCGAAAC
>CAZAZI010000061.1:0-6021 GCA_964489575.1 uncultured Oscillospiraceae bacterium
TACGCCGGTGTGCATATACCTTAGCGGCACGGAAATCAGCCCCGTGGCCACGCCGCCCGCCTGCACGGCCATATCCCAGGCGTCCGTGCCCTTGGCCGCCATGGCGGCCTCTACCTGGTAGGGGATGCGCATGGCCTTCGCGCTGGATTCGAGCAGCGTAAATAGCCCGGGGTGCAGGCTGGCGCTGCGGCAGAGCACCACATCCTCCAAGGGATAGGTACGGAAGGGGGTATCCGGCGGGGGCGCGTGGCAAACATCCACAGCAATGGCCATATCCGGGCAAATGTTATGGGCCCCGGCCATTGCGCCGGCGCCGCTCTTTTCCTCTTGCACGGAGGCGCAGAGCACCACCGTGCAGGAAAGCTTTTCATCGCCAAGGCGGTCAAAGAGCTCGATCAGCGCGGCCAGGGGGGCGCGGTCATCCATGGTTTTACCGGCGGCCCGGCCGCTAAGGAGGTTAAGCGGCGGCTCCGGGGCCAGGGTTACCATATCGCCGGGGCGGATGAGCCGCTTGGCTTCCGCCGCCGCGAGGCCCGTATCGCAAAGGATATCCTCCCATTGATAGGCCGGTGGCTCTTCCTCCTTTTTCAAGTGCGGCGGCAAGGCCCCGGCCACGGCCCAAACGGGCCCTTCGCGGCCCTGTATGACCAGGCGCGAGCCGGGCAGGATGCGCGGGTCCACCCCGGCGATCTTGCATAGGCGCAGCATGCCGTTCGCCTCAACCTTTTGCACCACCATGCCCACTTCGTCCATGTGGGCCATCAGCAACACCAGCGGGTGGCCCTCGCCGATCTTGCCATAAACGCTGCCCGCTCTGTCCTTAAAAACTTCCACGCCCAGTTCCGTGAGCTGCGCCGCTACCTCCGCAGCCACTGCGTCCTCCATGCCCGTGGCGCCGGCGGCCGCGGTCAGCCTGGCGACCCGTTCCAATAAATCCATCGTTTAGCCCTCCATACAGGCCCGGAAGATGCGCAGGGCGTTGCCGTGCGTAATCAAATCCATCTCCCTGGGGGTAAAGTGCTTTTCAAAGGCGGCCAGCAGGGCCGGATACCCCGCGTAATCCTTAAATTCCAAGGCGCAGGAGATGCCGTCGAAATCCGAGCCGAGGCAGAGCGCCTCCACCCCGGCCACCTTGCGAATGTATACGGCGTGGCGCAAAATGCCCGCGATGGTGGTCTCCTTTTCATCGCCGGTAAAGAGGTTGTAAAAATTCAGCCCCGTGGCCCCGCCATGATCCGCCAGCGCGCGCAGCATGGGGTCCGTGAGGTTGCGCGGGTGGCTGCACACCTCCCGCGCGTTGCTGTGGGAGGCCACGAAAGGCTTACGGGCCAGCGCGGCTACATCGTAAAAGCCGCCATCCGAAAGGTGGGATACATCCACCACCATGCCCAGCTCCTGCATGCGCTCCACGGCCTGCCGGCCGAGCGGTGTAAGGCCCTTGGCCATATCCGCCTCCACGGCATTGGGATAACCCAGCGAATTGGCAAAATTCCAGGTAAGGGCGATCATGCGCACGCCCTTTTCATAGAGCGCGTCCAGATCGGCCAGGCGCTTTACGACGGCCCCGTCCTCCAAGGTCAACAGGGCGGATATCTTGCCGGCCCGGCGGTTTTTCTCGATATCGCCAAAGCCGCGCACAGGCGCGATCTCATCCGTGTTTTCCGCCAGCTCCCGCTGATACCAGCCATAGGCGGCCTCGAAAACGGCCTGTGGCGTATCGCCCAGGGGAAGCAATTCCTGCACGGGCTGCGCCGGGGCAAAGATGGCGAACGCCTGCGCCAGCGCGCCGCCGGATCGAAGCCTTGGCAGGTCCAGATGGCCGCCGCTTTTCGCAAGCCGCTCCTTGCCGCCCGAAAGGGCCACCACGCAGGCGATCGTATCGCAATGGAGGTCTATGATGGGATAAGAACTAGCATACTTCATGGTATTATCATATACCAAAAGATGGTGCAATGATAGCGGATTTTTATCAAAAATGGCTGAAAACGAAGCATCTTCTGCGCGGGGCCCGGCCTTTGGGGCGCTTGGTAGGGAAGCGGGCCGTTTGTTGGCTTCGGCCCGCATACGCGGCCATTTGCGCAAATGCGTTTGCCGGTTATTCCCCGCAGTAGGCCGCGATGGCCGCGCCGGCGAATTGAGCCGTGCCGGGGCCGCCGTATTCGTCGATACTCTCCTGGAAGCGGCCGTCGCCGGTGTACATCCTGCCCCATGCCGCGAGGATTTCGGGCGTGCAATCATAATAATTTGCCGTGAAGTGCGCTTGCAGCTTTTTCACCAATGCCTGCGCCGCCGCTGAATCCGGGGCCTCCCCCGCAGCCTTGAGCTTGCCCAGCGCCGCCAGAAGCTCCATGTTCTCCCGCACGGCCGCATCCTGCTGCTCCTTGGTTTGGCCCTTTGCCTTGGCCTCGTATTCCCGCAAGGCCGGGGATTCCTGCCAGCTCGCCTTGGCCATCGCCATGTATTCGTCGATCTTGCGGGTATCGAAGGCCTTGAAGTCCACCCGGCTCAGGCCGAGCATTACGGCGCCTTCCGCTAACGTGATCAGGTTATCCAAATGCTCCCGTTTCAGTTTGAGCAGCCCGATCTGCTGTTCCAGGGCCGCGTTGCGGTCAAAGCTGGGGCTTTCCAAAATGGCGCGGATATCCTTAAGCGGAAAGCCCAGCTCCCGAAAGAACATCACCTGCGATAGCCGTTCCACGGCCTCCTCCCCATAGGCCCGATACCCCGCCCCGCTCACCGCGCCGGGCTTTAGCAAGCCGATTTCATCGTAATAATGCAGCGTGCGCACGCTCAACCCGCTCAATTTGCTCAACTGCGAAACCTTCATCATAGCCTTTCGCCTCCCTTCGGGTTTTAGCTTATACTATGACGCAACGTGAGAGTCAAGAGGGGGCTGCAAAATATTTCGGGGGAAATACGGCAAAGCCCGGCGCGCTTGCGCCGGGCCGTAAAAAGGAGAACTTTCTATTCTTTATTTGTGATATAATTTCTTGCCCTGGTACCTTGGCTCGCAGGTGAGGTTGATCCCCAGCTTGCGGAAAACGCTCTCGTCCACGGAGGAAAGGATTACCGAGGAGTGGGCCTCGGAGCCGCGCAGCTTATCGAGCTGCTGCATGGCCAGCTCCGCCGTGGGATTGGTGGCCGCGGAAATGGAAAGGGCGATGAGCACCTCGTCCATATGCAATCTGGGGTTATGGTTGCCCAGGTGCTCCACCTTCAGGTGCTGGATGGGCTCGATGACGATGGGGGAAATAAGGTGCACCGCATCCTGTATGCCGCCCAGTTCTTTGAGGACGTTGAGCAGCAGCGCGCTGGACGCGCCCAGGAGCTGGCTGGTTTTGCCCGTGAGGATGCGGCCGTCCGGCAGTTGCAACGCGGCCGCGGGCGCGCCCGTATCCTCCGCCTTTTTAAGGGCCGTGGCCGCCACGGGGCGATCCGCCTCGGTAATGCCGGCCTGGTTCATCAAGAGGCGGATCTTATCCGCCGTCTCCGGCCCGGCCAGGCCCTGGCGGGCCGCGCACATGGCCGCGTAGTAGCGGCGGATGATCTCCTGCAAGGCGGCTTCGCGGCAAGCTTCGTCATCCACAATGCACTTGCCGGCCATATTCACGCCCATGTCCGTGGGGGATTGATAGGGGCACGCGCCATAGATGCGGCGGAACATGGCGGAGAGCACGGGGAAGACCTCCACATCCCGGTTGTAGTTGACGGTGGTCTCGCCGTAAGCTTCCAGGTGGAAGGGGTCGATCATATTTACATCGTTAAGATCCGCCGTGGCGGCCTCGTAGGCGAGGTTTACGGGGTGCTTGAGGGGCAGGTTCCAGATGGGGAAGGTTTCGAATTTGGCGTAGCCTGCGCGCACGCCGCGCTTGTGCGCATGGTAGAGCTGGGAAAGGCAGGTGGCCATTTTGCCGCTGCCCGGGCCGGGTGCGGTGACCACGACCAATTGGCGGCTGGTTTCGATATAGTCGTTTTTGCCGAAGCCTTCCTCGCTGACGATATGCTCTACATTGCTGGGATATCCCTCGATGGGATAGTGCCTGTATACCTTTACATCCACCGCTTCCAGGCGGGCCTTGAAGGTATCCGCCGCGCCCTGGCCCCTGTATTGGGTAAGCACCACGCTGCCCACAAAAAGGCCAACGCCCCGGAAGGCGTCGATCAGGCGGAGCACGTCGAGGTCGTAGGTGATGCCCAGGTCGCCGCGCACTTTATTTTTTTCGATATCGGCCGCGTTAATGGCGATAACCACCTCGGCCTTATCCGCCAGCTCCAGCAGCATGCGCACCTTGCTGTCCGGCGCGAAGCCCGGCAGCACCCGCGAGGCGTGAAAATCATCGAAAAGCTTGCCGCCAAATTCCAGATACAGCTTATCCCCAAATTGGGAAAGCCGCTCCATGATGCAGGCGGATTGCATGGTTAGATACTGCTGGTTGTCAAAGCCCAGTCTCATTTTTCTACCCCCCTTGAAGGCCTATTTCCATTCAAAACACAATCTATACATTATATATAGCAAGCCAGTGCATTGCAAGGGTTATAGGCGTGTGTGAGCTATAAAATTTATTCCCTACTGGCGCGGTCGCTATGGTATACTGGATGCAACCTTTCAGCCTATTGAAACGTATTATTGAACAGATGGGAGGGGTGATGATGCCCGGAAGGGACATCGAATCCATCTACAACGATTGCTCCCGCATGGTATACTGGGCCGCTTACGGCGTTACCCGCAGGGAGAGCGACGCGCTGGACGCCATGCAAAATACCTTCCTTCGGGCCATGGAGCACATGGAGCAGCTACGGGGCATGAACGACGCCCAACTGCGCAGCTGGCTCTACCGGGTGGCCGTGAACCTTTGCAAGGACAGCCTGCGCAAGCAGAGCCGCGAAACGCTCACGGACGAGGCCATTGAGCCCAAGGGGGATAACGTATACGAGCTGCCCGAGGCGGCGCTGATTTCGGCGGAGGAAAAGGCCCGCGTACGCGCGGCCATCGACCGGCTGCCGGAGATATATAGGCAAACGGTGCTGCTGCACCATTTCTCCGGCTGCGATTATAAGCAGATCGCCCGCCTTACCGGCACCACGGAAGGCAATGTGAAGAGCCGCATGAGCCGGGCTAAACAGCGGCTTTGCGAAATTTTGAAAGAAGAGGCTATTAAGGCGGAAGGAGGTGAGAACCATGGATAGGATGGACGAACTGCTGGATAGGATCGGTGTGGAGGCCAATGAAACGATCGATTTTGAGGCTGCCCTTTTTGAGGTTCTCGCCAAAGCGCAGGCCAAAGAGCAGGAGCGGGGCCAACAGGCCGCACGCAAAAAGCCCCGGATGCAGGCCCGTTACCTTTCCATGGCAGCCGGCGTTGTTTTGCTGGTGGGCGCGGCCGTGCTGCTCAGCCGCAGCGGCCTGATGAAGGGCGCGGATTTCGGCGCGTCCGAATCCGCTGCGCCCCAGCTCGCTATGTCCACAGCCAGCGCCGATACAGCCGCAGGCGCATTAGAAGCCGCGCCCGAGGCCGCGGCCGAGCCCGCCGCTCCGGCCCCCGCCGCCTTTGCCGCGCCCGCCGAAGGGGACGCCCCCGCCGAGGATGGCGGCAGGGCGGCGGGGCAATCCCGCATAACGGGCGCGCCCTTTTACGGCTCCGCCGCCATCACGGTGCCGGCGGCCGGTTCGGCCTGCACCGAGGGCAGCTCCAAAAGCGGCGCCGAATCCACGCCCCTGCCCGAGGAAGCCCTGCGCAACGGCAGCCATGATGCATACGACGCAGAGGGCGGAATTTGCTTGATTGGCGAAACAACCCGCCTTACCGCCCAGGAAAAGCTGGCGGCCCTGGGTTACACGGCTTGCTTCAGCACGGACGCCCATGTAGACCAGCTGGCGGCGCTGCTGCCCGGTGAGGCTTGCATCGCCGACTCGGGCGAGATCGCCGTATGGAACACCGGCGACGGCTTCCTCACCCTTTGGAACCCTACCTTGAGCCAGATGGAGCTCTACGACCTGCTGCTGCAGGCGGTGTAGACAAC
>CAZAZI010000061.1:6031-7670 GCA_964489575.1 uncultured Oscillospiraceae bacterium
AAATAGCGGCCCGGCGCAATTGCGGCGGGCCGCTTTTACGTATCAAAAAGTGTCCATGGCCACATTTGGAGCTTTCAGGGTTTGCTTGTGCCTGTGGGCATACCCCCCGGCTCCCAAGGTTTTTTTGACACGGCGCGGCGGCTCGGCGCGGGACATATCAAGAAAACCAATAGCGGTATAAGCAGAAGGCCTATTCTGCGAAGCATATGAAACGTGGTATTATAGGCATGCTAGATCACAAAGGAGGAATGAGCTATGGCGAATTGTGCGATCGTGGGGATCAACTGGGGCGACGAGGGCAAGGGCCGCATGGTGGATCTGCTGGCCAGCGAATACGATGTGGTCGTACGCTACCAGGGCGGCAACAACGCGGGCCATACGGTGATCAACGAATATGGCAAATTCGCGCTGCACCTGCTTCCCAGCGGCGTGTTCCGCAAAGATGTGGTGAACGTGCTGGGTAACGGCACGGTGATCGACCCGGAGGCCCTCCTGGCCGAGTTGGAGGGCATCCATGCCGCGGGCGTGGCCATAACGCCGGAGACTTTCAAGATCAGCGATAGGGCGACCATCGTCTTCCCCTTCCACAAGGCCCAGGACGCGCTGGAGGAGGAGCGGCTCAAGGACGCGAAGTATGGCTCAACCAAGCGGGGCATCGCCCCGGTCTACAGCGATAAGTTCCAGAAGAAAACCATTATGATGGGAGAGCTTTTGGATATGGATCGCCTGGCCGCCCGGCTCAAGGGCATTCTGGAATGGAAGAACCTGATCATCGAAAAGGTTTATGGGGCCGCGCCCTATGGCTTTGACGAGATGATGGCCTGGCTCGAAACGTTCGGCGGCCAGCTTCGTCCCTATATCTGCGATGCGGGGGCAGTGCTGCGCAAGGCCCAGCTTCGGGGTAAGAACATCCTCTTCGAAGCCCAGCTGGGCGCGCTGCGGGATATCGATTACGGCATCTATCCCTATACCTCATCCTCCACGCCGCTGGCGGCCTATGCGCCCATCGGCTGCGGCGCGCCGGATATCCGGGTGGATGATGTGCTGGGCATCGTCAAAGCCTATTCCACCTGCGTGGGCGAAGGCCCCTTCACGGTGGAATGGTTTGGCGAGGAAGCGGACAAGCTGCGTGAAGCAGGGGCCGAATATGGCGCCGCTACGGGCCGCCCCAGGCGGGTGGGCCCACTAGACCTTGTGGCCACCAATTATGGCGTAAAGGTGCAGGGCGCGACCTCCATTGCCCTTACCAAGCTGGATGTGCTCTCCTATATGAAGGAGATCCCCGTTTGCGTGGAATACGAGATCGACGGCAAACGCACGGATGATTTCCCCTTCCCGGCCGTTCTGGATAAGGCCCGGCCCGTGTATGAAACCCTGGCCGGCTGGGATTGCGATATTAGCGGCATTCGCAGCTGGGACGACCTGCCGCAGGCGGCGCGCGAGTATGTGAAATTCATCGAAGATCGCATTAGCTGCACCATCACCCACGTATCCGTGGGCGCGGATCGGGACGCCATCATCCTGCGCTGAAGGAGCCGCCATGAAGGATCGGTACGAAAGCCCGCTGGCGGGCCGTTATGCCTCCAAGGCCATGCTGGCCCTCTTTTCCCCGGATACGCGCTTTGGCCTTTGGCGCAGG
>CAZAZI010000062.1:0-7637 GCA_964489575.1 uncultured Oscillospiraceae bacterium
TATCATCGTGGGCAAGAATCAGAACACCTTGGCCGAGATCAACAGTCGCTACGTAGAGGAGAATGGGATCCACGTGGTGCGTCGCATTACTGGCGGTGGAGCGGTCTATCATGATCTGAACAACCTCAATTATACCATCATCTCTGATGAGGAGGAGGGAGAGGGAGCATTCGACTTCAAAACATTCTCGCAGCCGGTTATTGAGACGTTGGCTGAACTGGGGGTGACAGCCGAGTTCTCCGGACGCAACGATATCACCATCGACGGCAAGAAAATCTGTGGCAATGCCCAGGCATATCACGATGGACGGGTGATGCACCACGGCTGCCTGCTCTTCGACACCGACCTGACGGTGCTCTCGCGGGCACTCGAAATATCAAAGGAAGTGGTAGAGGCAAAGGGGGTGAAGTCGGTGCGTAGCCGTGTGGACAACATCCTGCCCAACCTGCCGGAGAAGATCACCGTGAAACAGTTTGCAGAGAAGATACTTGCCCACATGAAACAACGCTACCCGGAGATGGAGGAGTATCACTTCAGTGAGGAGGAGTTACAAGCCATCGAGCAGGCGCGCTGTGAGAAGTTTGGAAATTGGGAGTGGAATTTCGGCTCCAACACTGTGGCTGAGGTTGTTCGTGAATACCGTTTTGCAGCTGGTAAAGTACAGGTATTCCTGAACCTGCAGAAGGGACGCATTGTCGATATCCGTTTCTTTGGCACGTTCTTCGGCAGAGAGTCCGACCTGAGGCCACTGGAGGAGCAGCTTCAGGGTGTAAGGTATGCAACCGCTGATGTGAAGAATGCGCTAGCGGGGATGGATATCTCCCGATTCTTTGCAGGCTTCACCAGGGAGGAACTGACGGAAGCGATTGTCGGCAGTTAAGCAAACAGGTTTCGCTGTTCTGAAGAAACAGGGAGTGACCCAGTCCGTTTGCCTGCCCTGATGTTACAGATCAGTTCGAACCCCCAGATGGCGAGGGCGATCACCTCGATAAAGCCGGAGAAGCCAATGATGTTGAATGCTGCAGGCTGAAAATCGGTGGTGATCTGCGAGGTTATGCGCAACATGTTACCCAGATTGAGCAGGATGAAGACCAGCCAGAGTGACCGGGTTTTAGAGGGTTCTACTCCTGAGGAGTATGGTACCACACGGGCCGAAACCCCCACGATCATCATGGTGATGATTCCCACGGTGAGTGCATGACGGTAAGCTCCGAAATAGGCGTGTGAGAAAGGATTTTCACCACCTGTCATGGGAAGATACACCCCGAACATATAATAGGGTCCAAAGGCAAGCATCACCATCGCTACAATCAGCCAGATATGAGCTGCCCGGATGAACTTCAATCCCCTGTCACTTTTGCCTCCATGATTGCCGAAAAGGCGATATTGTCGGGGCGTGCCGATGGCAATGGACAGCAACAGGAGGTAGGAGAGGATGCTGGCCGCATGCCACCAGTGGTTCTCAGAAAGCATTCCTCCCAGGAAGGTGCCGATACCAATGATAATGGCACCATTTGTTCCCCATAGGATGAAGTTACGCCAGCGGGCGGAGGGTTTCCTGAGACCATAACCATGGGGGAGGATTTGAAGTGACATCCCCAATATCATCACCACGGCAGCACCGAGCATCTGAATGTCCCGGTAGGGAATGTTGAAAGAGGAGACGCGAAACAGGAAGGAATCTTGGTCGGGTGCCGATTCAAATAGGATGAAGATCATTGGATTAAGAAGTAGTGCCAGGGTGAACCAACCCAGTGCTGCCTTGAGAAAGGGATCGAAAGGATGTTTCACACTGCTCTTCGACAGGGTGCGTTGAATGATCCTAGCAAATATCAATACTGCAACCACCTGGATCATGCCTGCCAAGATCCCAAGGAGAAGGTAAGGTGAGGTGGTTGCCATTACGTGAGCCAGTGCCTGCAACAGGATACCCCCTGCCATCAGCGGTAATACCGTAATAGCGAGGCGGGGATTCCAGAGCGAGGTTCCCTTGAAGCGGGGCAGTGCATGAAAAATGAATCCCATGATGAAAAAGCCCACGAAACCGAAGACCATGGCATGGCCATGTGCCAGCACCCAGGAATAGTCGATGCCGTGAAACGTTTGTTCCTGTCCGATGAGCAAGAGGTTGATTGCCCCCCACATGCATCCCAGCGTAAGGACCGTAGTAATGCCGCCGATGAAAAAATATCGATAGAGTTTGTCGCCCAAAGCGATCGTCTGTTTCTGTTTCATGTTTCTTTTAATGATTTAACTAGCTGATCCTCCTGAAAGAAAGATTTAGCCATGCAATAATTGGCAAGCCACAGGGTCTGCTCTTCTGCGGGAGTGTATGAGTTAAGCTGTGATTTGTAACTGAATGCAAAATTATTAAAAAATTGAAAGTTCAGACTCTTCGACGAGCTTCTTTTTGCCATCTGCCTTTCTTTTTTCTTTGCGAGGTAATAATGGTGGAAATTTTATTTGCAAATAGAACATATGTTCATTACATTTGCTGCGTGAAACAGATAGATTGCCAAAGTTGACGATCTCATGAATCAATCAGGAATAAAAACATCCTATGAAAGTAGCCATTACATCATCCGGCAAGGAGCTGACAGCTCTCCCGGATAAGCGCTTCGGACGCTGCAACTGTTTTGTCATTTATGACACCGATGACGAATCGGTGGAATTTGTAGATAACCCCAATAGTGATCACAACGAGGGAGCGGGGCCTGCCGCAATGCAGCTGATTGCCTCGAAAGGAGCCGGGAGGATAATCACCGGCCATCTGGGAGACAAGGCTGCATCGGTTGCAAAACAGCTCGGGATAGAGATGGATCCGATCGATGACAACCTAGGGAGTGTGGAAGAGGTGATTCAGATGATCAGACGTAACAACTAAACAAAAATCAAAAGGAGGTTATTATGCCAGGAATGAACAGGAGAGGCCCCGAAGGTGAGGGCCCGATGAGTGGAAGAGGACGGGGACGTTGTAACCCGGTGAACAGAGAGTCCAATAACAGTGATGCTCCAGCAGGTGGCGGGATGAATGCTCCTTTCCGGCAGGGTGCCGGCAGGGGTATGGGTCATGGTGCCGGCAAAGGTATGGGCCAGGGCCAAGGACAAGGCGAGAGAATGAGGAGAAGAGAGGGAACTGGTAGAAGACGAATGGGATGAAGCAGGTGATCGCAATACCCCTGGAAGAGGGAAGACTCTGTCAGCACTTTGGCCATTGCCAGCAGTTTGCCATCATCGAAACGGAGGATGGAGCCGTAAAGAACGAAGCATTAGTGACTCCTCCTCCGCATGAACCGGGATTGTTGCCTGCTTGGCTCTCGGAGAGAGGTGTCACTGAGGTGATTGCGGCCGGTATCGGACAAAAAGCCATACGTCTGTTCGAAAAACAACAAATCAGAGTACACGTAGGTGCTGAGTATAAGAGCCCGCGGGAGTTGGTTAGTGATTACTTTCAGCAGTCACTGCTCACCGGTCTCAATGCCTGTGATCACTAGAAGGGTAAGTTTGGTGGAAGCCGATTACAGATGTTATTTTTGTTTTGCTCGTACCTTCGAGCGGTTGTTGGAGAAGCACCAGCTTACGGTAGAGGAAAAGAAAGCACTTGCCATTGAGATGTTTTCCCACTTTTATAACGGCAATACCGGGTTTTCAGTTCCTGTTCTCTCAAGAGAGCTCTACCGTCTCTTCAGGGAGAGAAGCGGAGTTGCCGACCCTTACGAGCAGATCAAGTATGAAAGCAATACGCGTCTCCTTGGTGAATATGCCTCCTTCAGGGAGATGATTGACCGATCGGATGATCCCTTCGAGACAGCATTGCGATTGGCAGTTGCAGGGAATATTATTGATTACGGGGTGAGTGACCATCATGACCTGGAAGAGACGATGTTGAAAGTCCTTGAGAGTCCTTTCGCAATTAACGATGTGGAACGGCTCAGACGGCGGCTGGCTGAAGCCAGGACAGTCCTCTATCTGGGCGATAATGCCGGCGAGATTGTCTTTGACAAACTGTTTATCGAAACCTTTCGTCACCCCAATATATGGTTTGCCGTGCGAGGAGCACCTGTGATCAACGATGCCACCCGGAGAGATGCCGTCCAGGTAAAGATTGAAGAGGTGGCACAGGTGATTGATAACGGTTACGATGCACCTTCTACCCTGCCCGAGAAGTGTTCTCCGGCCTTTCAGAAACTTTACAATGAAGCAGATCTGGTGATCTCGAAAGGACAGGGTAACCTGGAGGGGTTGATCGATGCCTCCAGGGATGACATCTACTTCCTGTTGATGGTGAAGTGTGGGGTGATTGCCGACAGGCTGGGGGTGAAAAAAGGCAGTTTTGTCTGTGCCGAGAACAAACCGAATAAGAAGTATACAGGATGAAGATTGCGATAGCCAGCGGTAAGGGGGGCACCGGTAAGACCTTCGTCTCGACAAACCTCTTCTGGGTTGCTGCGCAGCAGGGGGCTGACTGTGTGCTGGCCGACTGTGATGCAGAGGAACCTAACGTGGCAGAGTTCCTTGCCGGTGAGGAGGACCGGGTTGAGGAGGTCTACCAACTAGTGCCGGTGATTGACCCGGGGAAGTGCACCTTCTGCGGGAAATGCTACGAATACTGCACTTACAATGCCATCCTCTATCTGCCCGAAAGGAAAATGATTCAGGTGCTTCCCGATCTCTGTCACGACTGTGGTGCATGCAGCTATGCCTGTCAGGCTGGCGCAATCACCGAACATCCCAAGTTGCTGGGCAGGGTGAAACAAACTACATACGCTGCCAGTCAACAGATAATTGAAGGTCGTGCCGAGGTGGGGGTCTATTCCCCCGTGCCGGTCATCACCAAAACCATCCACCAGACCGGCGAAAGGGAGCTGGTATTTCTGGACTCACCTCCCGGCATCTCATGTCCTTTTATTGCAACCGTCGACAGGGCCGATTATGTGGTGCTGGTCACTGAGCCCACGCCATTCGGTCTGCATGACCTGCAGCTTTCGGCAGCCACCGTCCGACAACTCGGTAAACCGTTTGGAGTGGTGGTTAACAGAGCCGGACTGGGCAACAATGAAATATACCAATGGCTGGAGCAGGAGTCGATTCCCCTGTTGCTGAAGATTCCCTTTGACCGTGAAGTGGCACGCATCTATGCCGAGGGAGGACTGCCTGCAGCAGTTGATGATTCCTATCGGGAGATGTTCAGCCGTCTGCTCACACTAATCGTAAAACAGCGCATCTCATGAGACAGATTGTAATTATCAGCGGAAAGGGAGGGACCGGCAAAACAAGCCTGAGTGCAGCACTTGCAACCATGGGTGGACAGTTGATGGTGGCCGATTGTGATGTGGATGCGGCTAACCTTCATCTGTTACTGGAGCCGACAGATCACTCCAAACATCCCTTTTCCACTGGTCCCAAAGCGGTAATCGATCAGCAGCTATGTACACAATGTGGGGCCTGCATGGATGCCTGTCGCTTTGATGCGATCCGGTATCACGAAGATCGCTACACCATCTCTGATACATCCTGTGACGGATGCCGTTTATGCATGCGCATCTGTCCGGCTGACGCAATCAGTATGATTGAAAGCAATGGCAGCTACTGGACGACCGGCACCTTCCGCAACGGTTGGATGGTGCATGCCAGGCTGGCGCCAGGAGAGGAGAACTCCGGCAAGCTGGTCAATGTGGTGCGTGAGCAGTCCCGTCAACTGTCGGAGCGGATGGGGTTGGAGACCATTCTGATTGATGGCCCTCCAGGAACCGGCTGTCCCGCGATCTCAGCTATGAGCGGTACTGATTTGGCCCTGTTGGTTACGGAGCCGAGCCGCTCCGGTTTTCATGACCTGAGGAGGGTGAAGCAGTTGGCCGATGGGTTCGGTATTCCCTCTGTTGTAGTGATCAATAAATATGATCTGAATGAGCAGGTGGCGGCCGAAATCGGTACCTGGTGCCGTAGCGAGAAGCTCCCGCTTATCGGGAGGATCCCTTTCGAGCCGGCGGTGGTGGAATCTATGCTGCAATGCCGTACGGTGGTTGAGTGGGCTCCCCGGTCGGCGGCAGCCGGTGAGATCGCAGCCATCCATCGGCAGATTTTTCAATCGAAGTGAAAGAACCATTTAAAAAGAAGAAGCGATGATTAGTTTTGGCCCCGTACCCTCCAGAAGACTGGGACAAAGCCTTGGGATCAACAACATCCCGGGAGATAATATCTGTACCTATGCATGCATTTACTGTCAGGTGGGTGCCACACGTCATTACACCCTCGAAAGGGCATCATATTACAGCCCGGAGCAGATCTTCGAAGCGGTGGAGGAGCACTTGGGTAAGTTACAGTCAATGCCTGACTATCTTACTTTCGTCCCGAACGGTGAACCCACACTTGATATCCACCTGGGAGAGTCGATCAGACTTTTGAAAAAGATCGGAATTCCGATCGCTGTGATTACCAATGCTTCGTTGCTGGGTGATGCAGAAGTGCGTGATGCCCTTTCGCTGGCCGATTGGGTATCGGTGAAGGTGGATGCAAACGATGATGTCGTATGGAAGAGAATCAACAGACCCCATCCCAGGCTCACCTTCAAAGACTACAAGGATGGGCTCATGACTTTTGCCTCATCCTATCGGGGAATCCTTGCTACCGAAACATTGATGGTGGAGGGTGTCAACGATGGGGCAGGACTGCTGCAAAAGAACGCTTCATTGATTTCGATCCTCAAACCTGCCAGGGCTTATCTTTCAATTCCTACACGTCCCCCGGCAATGCGGAGTGTGAAGAAACCGGATGAGGCCGCAATCAACAGGGCCTATCAGATCTACTCCGGCGCAGGACTACAGTGTGAAATGCTGCTTGGATTCGAAGGGAGTGATACCGGATTCACTGGCGATGCGAGGGCAGATATTCTCAATATGAGTGCTGTACATCCCATCCGTGAGGAAACCATGGGAGAGATCCTGCGCAAGAACCGAGCGGAGAGCAGTCTGCCCGATCAGTTGGTCCGTGAGAATGAGATCAGAGAGGTGCTCTATCAGGATAAAAAATTTTGGATCCGTAACTTTACAAAAAGATGATTGTGCCGATAGTGATATACGGTGCTCCCGTATTGCAGCAAAGCGCCTTTGACATCCATCAGGAGGATCTACCGGACCAGATCAGTGGGAACCTGTTCGATACCCTCAAGAGGGCTGATGGTATTGGGCTTGCAGCTCCGCAGATTGGCCTCACAAAAAGGATATTTGTGATTGATACCACCCCGATTGTCGATGATGAAGCGGAATTTAAGCCTATGGAGAAGGTCTATTTGAATCCCCGCATATTACATGCTGATGATACTCTCTCTTCCTATAACGAGGGTTGTCTCAGCATCCCGGGCATTTTCCGCGAGCTGAACCGCCCTGAGAAGATTTACGTGACCTACCAGAACCTCGCCTTTGAGACTATAGAGGAGGAGTTAAGCGGATTGGAGGCCCGTATCTTCCAGCATGAGTATGATCATCTCGATGGCATCCTTTTTATTGACCGGTTGTCCGGCCTTCAAAAACGATTGATACAGGGTAAACTGAACAAAATTTAAAAAAAAAGAAGATGAACGAACAATGTAACACTGCCAAAAAGCCGTTCAAAAAAACGAGGCTGCCCAATATAAAAAA
>CAZAZI010000063.1:0-7407 GCA_964489575.1 uncultured Oscillospiraceae bacterium
TGCGCCAGCAGCCGCGCCACCTCCAGCTCCCGCTCCGTGAGCGGCTCGGCCAGGCCCCGCAGTTTTTCCTCATCCAGCGCGCTTTTCCCCTTAAGCCGCCTGCTCATGTTCAGGTGGGCCTTAATGCGGGTAAGCAGCACTTCCCCCACGATGGGCTTTTTGATATAATCCACCGCGCCCAATTCCAGGCCCCGCACCTCGTCCTCGGGCGTGGTGCGGCCGGTGAGGAAGATGATGGGGGTCTCGGCGGCCTGCCTATGGGCGCGCAGCCTGGTGATTAGCTCGTAGCCGCTGATGCGGGGCATGGCCACATCCAGCAGGATGATATCCGGCGCCAAGCCCCGCTCCAGGAGCCGCAGCGCCGTTTGGCCTGATTCCGCCAGGCTGATGTTATAGCTTGCTTCCAATAGCTCCGCCACCGTTTTGAGCAGCGCCGTATCATCATCCACCACCAGCACGCGGCTCTTTTCCCGCATCGCCCTTATACCCCCTTATATTCATGATATGCGCACAAAAGCGTCTCCGCCCGCTCGAATTGCAGGCCCTCCACCGCTTGGGCGACCGCCTGCAGGCGAAGGGTGCCCTCCAAGCTACCTTCCGCTTCGAGTAAAAGCGCCAGAGCCGCCTGGGATTGTTTCCAATCGCAGGCGCTGATCGCGTTCGTGGCCCGCTCTACATAGTCCGCCCGGGTAAGGCGGCCGTCTTGTTCCACATCCGCCGCGGCCTTGGCTGGCAAAGCCTCCGCTAGCTTGCCAAGCAGCTGCAAAAGGCCTTCATTGGCCCTTTCCCACTCCAATAGCAGCAGGGGCAGGGCACTTTGGACATAATCCGCGTCCGCAGCGTGCTTTTCCATCCGCTCCGCAATCTCGCACAGCTCCGTCGCCCCCAAGCCCCTGGCGCTGGATTTGAGGGAATGGATGGGGAAAACGAGGCCCTCGCCCTCCGCGCCCGCGGCCAGGCGCAGCACCTCGCCCTTTGATTGCACATACGCTTCTGTGAAAAACTCCGCCCGCTTCTGATAAAGCCACAGGTCGCCGCCGCAATAGCGCAATCCCTCCAAAAGACAAATGTGATGGGCCGCGAGGCCGCTTTCCAGCCCGCCAAGGGCCGCCGCCTCCGCAGGGTGGGCGTCGCCCAGGCGCACCTTGGTGACCAACCCCTCGGGCAGAAGGCCGCACACGGCCGCTTCCAGCTCGCCGGCCGCCACCGGCTTGGAGAGGTATTGCGTAAAGCCCGCGCAAAGCAAGCGCTCCCTGGCCCCGGCGGTAGCGTCCGCAGTCACCGCGACTGCGGGCACGCCCGCAAGCAGGCCCTCTCCGCGCAGCGCTTGCAGCAGCGCTACGCCATCCATGCCGGGCATCATATAGTCCATTAAAATCACATGGTAGCGCGTGGCCCGCACCTTTTCCATGGCTTCCTCGGCGCTTTGCGCGATATCTACCCGCAGCAGGGTGCGCTGCAAAAGCGCCTTGATAACCTTGAGGTTTTCCGGGTTGTCGTCCACGGCCAGCACCCGCCCTTGCGGGGCCAGGAAGCTCGCGCCGCTCAGCTCGCCCCGCATCCCCTGCTTTTGTGAAAGATCGAGCTCTGCCGGTTCGCTTTGCGCCTGCTGGGGCAGCTCTACGCCAAAGGTGCTGCCCCGGCCATATTCGCTTTGCATGAAGACCCGGCCCCCCATTTTTTCCGCCATCTCCTTGGCGATGGCCAAGCCCAACCCCGTGCCCTCGATGCTTTGGTGCGTGCAAAGATCCACCCGGCTGAAGGCCTCGAAGAGGCTCCCCAGGCTTTCTTCCCGTATGCCGATGCCCGTATCGGTTACGGAGAGGCGCAGCAGCACCTCGCCGGGGCGGCTGCCCGGGCTTTGCGAAACCGAAAGCGCGATGGAGCCTTCGCGGGTGTATTTGGCCGCGTTGCTCAAAAAATTGGCCACGATCTGCTTGATATGCAGCGGGCTGCCGATCAAAACCGGGCAGAGGGGACCCTCCGCATCAAGGCTAAAGGCGAGGCCCGCCTTCTGCGCCTGCCTGCGGCCCAGGGCGTCCAGCTCCAGGAGCAGAGAAGCCAGCTGGTATGGCCGCCGGACGATGTCCATCTTGCCCGCCTCGATCTTGGACATATCCAATATATTGTTGATGATGCCCAGCAGCATTTCGCCGGCCTGCTGCACATCGTCGCTGTAGCCCCGTACCTGGTCGCTTATGGAATGGCGCAGGATCATCTGATTCATGCCCAATATGGTGTTGATGGGCGTACGGATCTCATGGCTCATATTGGTCAAAAAGGTGCTCTTTGCCCGGCTAGCCGCCTCGGCCTCGGCCCGGGCCTGCTCCAAAAGAGCCTGCTGGCGCTGGTACATGCGGAATTGGGCATACATCGTCACCCCCAGCGCCAGGCTCACGACCAAAAAGGAGGATACGATATCTACCGCCCGCGCAGATTCGCTGGGGAAGGGCCGCACGCCCTGGGGGTTCATAAAGGCATACACGCACAGGCCGATGTAGATCGCGCACTCGAGGAAGGCCGCCAGGAACATCTTCTTTCCCTCCAGCATGTATACGGTGAAGACCACGCCGAAAATGAAAAAGGAGGGCATGCCGCCTGCGTAACCGCCGGAGGAGAAAAACAGGAAGGAGAAGAGGCCGAAGAAGATGGCTACGATGGTGATGGTATAGCAGGGCTGGTAGCGCCCGCTTTTAGAGGCATAGAGCAGCAGCGCCAAAGAAAGGGCCCCGGTGACGAGATTGAGCAATATGGTAAGCAGGCCCGTGCCCAGCGCTATGGAAAGCGCCAGCATCACCAGGCAGTTGGCCGCGCCGGCCATGGCCAGCACGTTGAACAGCTTAACCCGCAGATCCATCTCGCTGCCGAAGAAGGTCTCTTTGAGCTTTGCTAGCGCTTTCCGCATCGATTTACCCCACCCATCGTACCATTTTTATTTATTATAACATCCCAAGCCGGGCAGCTGAAGTAACCCTTGGTATATTGTTTGGAGGCCTGCTGGCGGTTCACCGTGCGGGCGCGCCCGAAGGCCGCGCGTAAAACGCCGCTTTTACGCCCTTGCCATGGCCGTGTGGATGCGGTAAGCTATTATAGACAGAACAGTCGTTCTAAAATATGGAAGATGATGCGGGGCAGCCGGGAGGCTGTCCTTTTATCATACACAAATTATCATAAACAAAATTAAGGCAAAGGAGGACACAAAATGGTTTTAAACACGAACACAACCCGCAACCCGTTGTATGCGCAAGCTGCGGCCCCGCCCAGCCGGCTCGCCGCCCGGCTGGGCTCCGGCATGGCGCTTGCGGATAACGGAGCACCGCGTAAAGGGAGCGGGAACCTACGCCTTCGCCAGGCCTTATAGCCCCTTTGCGCGCTGGCTGCGCTTAGCGTGGTGGCAGTGGTCAGCATCACCTTTCCCGCGGTTACGGCATATATTGGTGGTACGCCGGCATTTCGCGCTTCTATCCAATATGTGATAAGGATACGTGGTAATCACGCGGGAGGCGGCGGCATGATGGCCCGGCAAAGGCGAATGCGGGCGCATGTGGAATTGGGTTTCCCGGCGTTCGCCAATATCGCCAGTCGGATCAAAATAGGCTATGGACCGCCGAGGGATTGGCGCGGGCGCTCGCCCTATGTAAGCATGATTGCGCGCTTTTGCGCCGCGGATGGAGCCGGCGTTTCGAGCATACACAACGCCAATTCCGGGCGTGGCATATTCATCGGTTTTGCATTTAGGAGGAAACTATGAAAAACATTTTAGATTTTATGGCCTGGGGGATTTCCCACGCCAGTTCCGCCCGCATCCCTGCGGGCAGTACCCTGTGCGTCCCGCTGGAGGTGGCGGCCAGCGCCGGGGTGTGGCAATACCTCTATGGCACCACGGGCGCGAAATGCACCCAAGCCCTGCTGGATAAAAAATACAGCCAGTATTACAAGGACTGGGGCTGGTCCCGCAGGGAATACGATAACGTCACGGCCGGCTGGGTTTCGCGGGGCGTGACCGTTTGCGACTGCCAGGGCCTGGAGGACAACTATTCCGGCGCGGATACCAACGCCAAAGGGAACTACGCCAATTATTGTACGGATAGGGGACGCATCGCGGATATCAGCAGGCCATATGTGTTTGGCGAGGCGGTTTTTGTGGGCGGCTCGCCCTCGGGCATCGACCACGTTGGCTGGATCGCGGGGTTCGCGCCGGATGGCGAAGCGCTGGTGCTGCACGAGCGGGGCCTGGCGCATGGCTGCGTGATTGAGCGCATGAGCAGCGCGGGCAAGAAGTGGAGTTACCGCGGTCTGATGAGCAAGCGGTACAGCTATGAGGCCGAGGCCGTGCCCCCTGCGCCTGGCGAGGCCGCGCCGGAGCCGGAGCAGATCGTTTTGCGCATTACCAAGCCGCTAATGCGGGGCGGGTTCGTAAAAGCCCTACAGGATGCGCTGAACGAAGGCGGTTACGATTGCGGCAAAGCGGATGGCATCTGCGGCGAGAAGACGCGGGCCGGAATCCTTGCCTTTATCGAGCGGCATAAGGATATGTAGGGGGCAAGGCCTATGACCGAAGCCATTATCGTGGCCGTCATCTCGGGCCTTTGTACGCTGGCGGGTTCCTGGGCGGGAATCCGCCAGTTCAATAAACTGGTGGATTTTCGCCTTTCCCGTTTAGAGGAGAAGGTGGACAAGCACAACTGCCTGGTGGAGCGGATGGCATTGGTGGAGGCCAGCGCCAAAAGCGCTCACCACAGGCTGGATGAATTCGCGGACAAACTATGATAAGTCAGGAGGAAAACAAAATGCGGATCAATTGGAAAGTTCGTTTCAAAAACGCGGTGTGGCTAACGGCCTTTTTGACCTTTGCCGTGAGCACGGTATATCAACTGCTGGGCCTCTTCGACATCGTGCCCACCCTCACGCAGGATGCGGTGATGCAGGCCGTTGCCGCTGTTTTGCAGCTGCTCTCCCTGCTGGGCGTGGTGGTGGACCCCACCACCAAGGGCCTTGGCGACAGCGAACGGGCGCTTACGTATGTGGAGCCGAATTAAATAGCCCGGGGCTATAGAAAAGGGGGGCGCCGGCCCCTCTTTTTTTGTGCCTGCGGAAGGGGGCGGCGGGCCCTTCGGGCATGGCTTTCCAATTGGATGCGGCTTGAATCCGGCCATTTCCTGTGATAAACTAAGGGTAGATTGCTGCTTCGTTTATAATTTGAATATGGAAGGATAGATTGCATGCTGGATTTGATAAGCGTTGGTGAAATGGTTATCGATTTCCTGCCGGGCGAAGGCGAGGGCATGTACATCCGCAAGGCTGGCGGCGCGCCGGCCAATGCCGCCATCGCCGTGGCCCGCAATGGCCTTCGGGTCGGTTTTTGCGGCCGGGTTGGGGATGATGATTTCGGGCGCTTCCTTTTTGATACCCTGCGGGAGAACCGGGTGGAGGTTCTCTGCCCGGAGCTGGTCAAGCAAGCCGTTACCACCATGGCTTTTGTGACCCTGCGGGAGGATGGGGAGCGCAGCTTCACCTTTGCGCGCAAGCCCGGCGCGGATATGTTCCTCACCAAAGCGGATGTGGAGCGCGCCGGCCAGGCGAAGGCGGTGCACGCGGGTTCCTGCTCCCTCTCCAAACCTCCGGCCTCGGAGGCTACGGCCCATGCGCTGGCTTTGGGCGCGCAAAACGGCAGGCTGGTAAGCTTCGATGTGAATTACCGCGACCTGCTTTGGGATGGAGATCGGGCAGCCGCCCTACGGGCGGTAGCGGAGATACTGCCCTATGTGGACTTGCTCAAGATATCCGAGGAAGAAACGGATTTCGTGGGCGGCGAGGCGAACATTTTCGCCTGTATGGAACAAAACGGCATCGCCGCCGTGGTGGAAACGCTGGGCGCCAAGGGCGCGCGCTGTTTCTGGAATGGACAAACCATCGAGGTAGCGGGCATCCCCACCATGAGCGTAGACGCTACGGGCGCGGGCGACGCATTTTGGGGCGGCTTTTTGGCCACGCTCCTGCGCGAAGGCGCGTCACAGGCGGGCATGTTCACAGAGGCGCTCCTGCGCCGGGCCATGGTGACCGGCAACTTGGCCGGGCGGCTTTGCGTGCAGACGAAGGGGGCCATCGAATCCCTGCCTACCTGGGCGCAGATCGAGGCCCTGCGAAAGGAGCTGGGGCTATGAACGGGCTGGTTTGGCAGCAGAAGTGCCTTTTTTCGCCTTCGCTCATTACGCTGGATCTTTGCAACCTCGAGCGGCAGGTAAAGGAACTTGAAGCCCAGGGCTGCCCCATGCTGCATGTGGATCTGCTGGATGGATACTTTAGCCCCAGCATGCCCATAGGGCTGGACGTGGTGCGCCAGCTGCGGCAAAAGACGGATTTGCCCTTTGATGTGCACCTGATGGCCAACGCGCAGGATTATTTCATCGGGGAGCTTTTAGAGATCGGCGTGCAGCAGCTCGTGTTTCACGCCGAGTGTGAGCCCCATATCGATAACCGCCTCAATATGATCCGCCGGGCCGGGGTACGCGCGGGCGTGGCCCTCAAGCCGGCTACGTCGCTGACGGTTTTGGATTATGTGCTGGAAAAGTGCGATGTGGTGCTGCTGATGCTCATCAACCCCGGGTATGCGGGCAGCGCCAAGGAGCAGCAGGCCCCTTATGCCTTGCGCAAGATCAGCGAGCTACGCAGCCTAATCCAACGGCGCGGCCTGGATACTAAGATCGAGATCGATGGCCGCATCTCGCCGGAAAACATCGAGGCCCTGGCCAAAGACCAGGCGGATATTTTTGTGGTCGGCAGCACGTGCATCAAACGGGATGATATTCCCGGCAGCTGGCAGGCCCTTCGCGCCTTGCGGGCGCGGGCGCTGGCGGAATAGGGGAAAGGGATGGATCAAAAAAACGTTAGCTACCAGGATACAAAAGCCCTGGTATTGGATGAAGTGGCGGCCGCCTTGGGCGCGGTGGATTCAGAATCCATCGAGCAGCTTATCGAGGCTGTGCTGGGCGCGCGCAAGGTGTTTTTCGTAGGGGTAGGCCGGGTGCTGCTATCGCTGGAGGCCATGGCCAAGCGTTGGGCCCATCTGGGCATCGATACCCATGTGGTGGGGGAGATCACCGAGCCGGCCATCACGGCTGCGGACTTGCTCATCGTAGGCTCCGGCAGCGGTACGACCCTGTTCCCCGCGGGCATCGCCCAAAAGGCCTATGCCTTAGGGGCCAAAGTGGTGCATATCGGATCCAACCCCAACAGCCCCCTGCGGGATATCGTTGCCTTTATGGTACGCATCCCGGTGCGCACCAAGAATTACCTGGCGGATGAGATCGAATCCGCCCAGCCTATGACCTCCCTGTTCGAGCAGAGCCTGCTGCTGCTGGGCGACGTGGTGGCCAAGATGCTGATCGAGCGGCAGGGGCTGGATAT